>JBBSHP010000508.1:0-4471 GCA_038232555.1 Bryobacterales bacterium | reverse complement strand
GACTGTGATCGGATCGGCAGCGAACACACCCAAGACCCACTACCTCTTGCGCTCGGCAGTTGCGTATGGAATCGTCAATGACGACGGCAATAATGTTTACTCGTTGGCCGAACCAGGGCGGAAGATCGTAGCCCCGACATACGACGGCGAAGACAAGGAGGCTTTCATCAAGGCGGTCATGACACCCGCCACTCTCAGCAAGTTCTACTCGGACTACAACGGCCACTCGATACCGGCTCAGCAACATCTTGCAAACCTTCTTGAGACCCGGTATGCCATCCCGCGTGAGCGGACGGCTGAGGCGATCGACATTATTCGGGCAAACGGAACCTTCGCAGGCATACTAGACGAATCGCAGAGTACTGAGACTCCACTTGTTCGCCTTGGCGGAGGTTTCGCACAGAAGGACCCGGTTGATGAAGGTGTCGGTGATGCCATCACAGCTAGCGGCGCGACCACTGATGCGCCGACGCAACCTGTCGCTGACACCACGGAGTGGGGGAAAGTCTGCTTTTATATCACACCCATCGGCGATGACGGCACTGATGTCAGAAAGCATGCTGATCTCATGCTTAAACATTTGCTTGAGCCAGTCTTCGACCAGTTTCAGATGAGGGTTGTTCGCGCCGATCAGATTGCGAAGTCTGGGCTGATCTCACAGCAGATATTCGAACATCTCGCAAAGGCGAAGCTTTGTGTGGCTGATCTGTCATTCAGCAACCCGAACGCCTTTTATGAACTGGGCGTGCGTCATGTGTGTCGGCTTCCGACCATTCAGGTGATCCAAAAGGGCGACAGGATACCGTTCGATGTTGCGCAAGGCCGGACAATTACTGTGGATCTGTCCGACCGATACACACTGATTGACCGGATCGAGTCCGCGAAGCGCGAGCTTGCTGGGCACGTGAAGAACGCCTTGGCTGGCAAAGAGGATGGTCAAGAATCGGGCAATCCTGTTGCCATCTACTTGCCCGAACTCAAGGTCATGCTGCCGAAATAGCGCGCCCAACTGCGTCCATTCGAAAAAGTTCCTACCGCATCACGGATCTCGGGTAAGTGAATCCTTAGTCGTCCCCACGTCCAGATCGCGGGCATGAGCAGCCCGCCGGCATTCCTATTGATGTAGTTCTCCGGGCATTACTCGGCGATGTGTATGACGATTTAGTGTAAGGACGGGCTTGCGTCGCAGATCTCCAAAGCGCTCCTGGCGATAGCCAAGCAGTCATATGGGAACTTGAGCGGATGACGAACCTGCCTGCGTTGTTGTCGCCCCAGAGAAGGCCAGTTTCTCATGGTTGATGATGCTTTATGCCAACGCCTCTCACCTCAGCCGCGCATGAGGCCAAGTACGCTTCCGTCAATTTCTTCAGGTAGGATTGTGGTTCCATCTAACCGTCGAACGGGCGTTAGCGGCGCGGCGGTGAGGAATCCAATGAACGCTAGACATGCAACCCAGACGGTTCCGATTCGCATGATTATTCTCTCAACATGCTACTACCCGCCGCAGCCAGTTGGGGTTGCATGTACTTCTTGGCCCGCAGCTCCCCAACAGACCTTGGTGGGAAGGGGTAAGGATCCTGGTTAAAACGTCACACTTTTCTTAATCTTTGATTCCGCAGCCTGCTGGAGAACGTGAGTCAATTTGCGGAGTAGATTATCTTTCCGCGGCTGATTGTAAGCTGAACTTTGGAAAAAGCAGTGACATCTTTGGATGGGTCACTTTTCAGCACTGTCAAGTCCGCATCCATGCCATTCGCAATGCGTCCTCGATGACTGGAAAATCCGAAACGCCGCGCCGGCGCGGTAGTCAGCGAGGCGAGGATTTGCTGAAAACCCATTCTTGCGCGTGACATCAGAGTGAATTCCAGAGCCGTATCGAAGTGGTCGGTGTAGCCAACGTCGGTGCCGAATAGGACCTCGCCTCCGGCCTGCGAAAAAACGCGTAAGTCGCCTACCATTTTGTCGATCCACGCCTGGCGCTCCTTATCGGAGTGGTCGCCCTTGCGGGCCTCGAAATCGAACAAGGTGAGTGTTGGAATCAGCGCCATATGTGCCCGTCTAAGGCGAGCAACAAATGTTGAAGTCCAACGCGGAGAGTCGGGCGCGGTATGTGCGAGTATGTCCACGCCTCCCGCGATGGCTGCTTCAAGGCCGGCTGAAGTTTGCGGGTGCGCAAATACAGGAAGACGAAGACGATGAGCTTCGTCCACCGCGGCGCGTACGATGTCCAGCGGCATATTATCGACCCTGCCCCCACCTTGCACAGAACCGGTGAAAAGCTTGATGCCCTCGGCACCGCGCTGGGCTTGCGCTCGCACGCGTTTGGCCGCGTCATCGGGTGTGGTTACAACCGGAATGCGGACACGGTTTGCGGTGAGGTAATCGCGTACATAGGTGGGGGATTCGGTCCAAAGTGGTTCACCGACGGTCAGAATGCGCGGGCCGCGAAGCTCACCGCTTTCGATTCTGTAACGGAGTGCGATCGTGTTCTCGAGCACCGAAGCAATGTCGAAAACGGTGGTAAATCCCCAGCGATTGAGCATCGCGTCGAGTTGCTCGTTTAGTTCAACAGCGCTGGTATTGCGCGCATGAAGAAGACCAGGAGTGAAGATATGGACGTGGCTGTTCCAGAAGCCAGCGACAATAAACTTTCCGGAACAATCAAGGATTTGGCCGTCCTTCGGAATTCGGACGGACGTGCGCGGACCGGCGGCGGCGATGCGGGCGTTGTGTATGACAATCACGGCATCAGCGATAGGGCGCGCATCTGGCGAGCCGTAGAGTGTGCCGCCGATGAGGACTAGGTCGGCCGCCTGAAGAGAGGAGACCCAGAAGAGAACCAAGGCAAGGACAGCCGCGCATGAGCAGAAGCACGAAGGTCGAGTGCGGGATCGCTTAATAAAAATCAGATTCGCATGAGAGTCCATTGGTCCCCTACTCCCGGCAGTGTTCATAAAACCCCATGTTCCCGCGTTGCCAAAGCTATTGAAAACAAAAATGTCGGCAACCCCGATTTGCTTGTTTACAAAACTACAGTATTATGAACACACCTCCCCTGTGAAAACTGGACCAATGTGTGAGCAAGCCTACCCTGGGTGCCATGTACGCGCGCGTCCCTACGACTGAACAGGATCTAGATGCGCAATTGCTCGCTTCGCCAGCGCATCCGGCATTTCGGTCTGCTTTCCAATGCTGCTCCAGGCGTTGTCCGACCCAATCCTCAGTCCATTGTCCTCAGTGCCAGACCGGTGTTCTGATCCGGCTCGGCTCCCTCCCACCCCTGCGGTGGCAGCATTCCATAATGCGGGCGAAACGGCTCTTTGGGCGCTTCCGCCCCAGGCTCCTAAAAAGTCAACAAACCCATTCGCAGACTCGCCATGACTGGCCCAATTAGCCAACTCTTCAAAAAGGTCCCGGTCTTTCCGGCACGTTCTCTTCAGCCCTCACATTCAAAGCCCTAACGGCCGTCCAGCCACGGGTTTAGCTCACGGCACCGGACACCGGGGCGAACCGCTCCTTTTCGTCATGATATTCGAGGGTTGTACAATGAGCAGTGCCATGTCCCAGACCCGTGAGAAGTTCGCCACCCAGGTCAATTCCGAAATCCTGATGGCGGTGCCTATGCTCGCGCAGAGCGAAGGCCGCCAGCTTCAGGCACTCGTTGACGAGGCGCTCGCCGATCTGATCGAAAAGCACAAGAACGCCAAGCCGCGGCCGCACGTGATGGGCGCGTACCTCGCCAGCCACGAAAAATATGTCCCCCTCTATAAGAAGCTCGCTGAATGACCGACTACCTGAACATGGCCGAAGTGCTGGCCATGCATGTCGATCAGATCGAACACTACGGCGGCTCCCAGGGCCTCAGAGACCACGGGCTTTTTGAAGCGCGCTCTACCGATCGCAGACCGGGTATTACGCCGATTTGATCGAGGAAGCGGCAGCGCTCTGGGAGAGCCTAGCGCAAAACCATCCCTTTATCGACGGCAATAAGCGAACGGCTTTCGGCCACATATACTTTTCTCGCTATCAACGGCGCGTGCCTCACAGTGGACGCCTGGGAAGCTTACGATTTCGTTTCGGGCCTCTATGAAGCAAACCAGTTCACCTTCGACAACCTTGTTCCCTGGCTGCGCAGCCATGTGACGCAGGAGGCACCTGGTAAGCGCGGGAGCCTTGTTGACCATCCCCCAAGCTCAGCGTGCGTGACAATATACGAGAACCACGAAGTTACACCTCAATGATGAAAGGGTGGCGATTGTGGCTGATTGTGGTGATCGTCGCAGCAGGATCATCGGCCATTGCTGTTCGTTATATCGGTAGCTGGATATCCTCTTGACTCAGGTAGGCGCAGTAGATAAAATGCGGCGAGATGGAAGAGTACCCGCGGAACCTTACGGAGTTGGAGGCCAACTTTTCTACGGAAGAAAACTGCAGGGCCTATCTCGCGAGGTTGCGCTGGCCGGAGGGGTTC
>JBBSHP010000507.1:0-4472 GCA_038232555.1 Bryobacterales bacterium | reverse complement strand
CCCAGGGGAGGAGTAAGTGGCTGCTCCAACTCTTTGCGTCCTTGCCGGATCACCTGACGGGAGACGCCGGTTGCTTGAGACACCGCCGAGATGCCGCCCGGTCCCCAAGTTTTCGACTCAGCAGCGACCAACATGCGTCGCCATTTTTCGTCTAGCACCTTCTTCAGTGTGGCGAAACGACGACGAACTCCGGAGAGGCTCTCCATGTCTCCAGGATAGCCCAGAACACTATGGAATGGGAATATTATTTATTAACACACCCTTAGTATGCGTCAGCCATATTCGGCACTCCGGGGTTCGGTGTCCGGCGACTGTCATCGACCTCTCCGGCCAAGGGATGAAGCTGGGGGTTACCCGGCACCTGGTACCGGATACCCCGGTCAAGGTGGAAGTCGGTGATTCGATGTATTTCGGGGAAGTCTTGCTACTGCCGGCTCGAGCGGGACACCTTTGTTGCAGGTTTGTTAATTGAACAGGTGCTTATAGGTTACAGGGACTCGCGCAGCTCCGGCGCAGATTGATTTCGGACTGGGCAATGGGGGCGGAAGTGTTGCAAAATCGGTGATGCGGTCTGATACGCTTTCAGTTCCATGCACCCGGTCCGGCCACACTTGAAATCTGGTTCTCCTGAGTTTCAACCGCGCCGTGATCGATCAAAGATTCAGAAGTACAGTTTAAGACGGTAAGTTGGTGCCCTCAGTCACGATGCCGGAACTCTGGAATGCTGTACTGGGCGCTTGATCCGAAATTTCGACAAATCCCAAGGCACAGCCCGCTTACGAATGTTGCACTCCAGCCCATTTCCCGCCACATTGATCTTGACGCTACGAATTCGGGCATCTGAAAACTTGCCCCGGCAGGGCAAGGTGGCTGTGCGGCCCGGCGGATTCGAACCTATGTGTTGCGCTTTGATCAAACGTTCACGCAGGCTTGGGGGCTCAACCAGCGGTAGCGGCATGGTTAGGCGCCGGGATCCACCTAACTAATGCCAGCGGCACGGGACGACGATAGCTGCTTTATTCACGCTGGTTTTGGGCGCACCTACCAACAAGGTAAGAAGATCCTCAGCGGTCACCTCAAAACCGGCCAGTTGTGGTCACTTCAAAACCGGATCTTAAAGGTGGTGACTGACTCATTCCATTATAGCTGCTTGATGCCAACATGGATCTACACGTTGCCGCGGTTCTCGATGAGTTGGGTGTCGCATGCGATACTGCCGCGCGCAGAGGGTGGAAAGCCTTGTGACCTGGTGAAAAGGGCGGTCCCAAGTCTGCAGCGGTGGAGCGCTAAAGCCGGACAATATTTTTGGATTGAAACTTCTTCAGAGCGTTGCGCGTGTCTACGATTAATTTTGCGGAGTTCACCATCTGCTGGTAGTCGAAGCCGGAGTGGTCCGTGACAATGACGACACAGTCCGCCTCCGCTGCCATCGCTAGCGCATTGCCGGATCGGAGTTCTTCAGAACCAACTCGCAATGAGGAAACGAACGGATCACTATAGGTGACCCGGGCACCGCGTTGTCCCAGCAGATGCATAATGTCCAGCGCCGGAGACTCGCGCACGTCGTCGATGTCCCGCTTATAGGCCACCCCCAACACATGCACATGCGATCCACGCAGCGCTTTAAAATGATCGTTCAGCGCGTTTTGGATTTTATCGACTACGAAATGCGGCATCTGGCCATTGATGTGGCCGGCTAATTCGATAAAGCGGGCTTCGATTCCGGCCTGCTTGGTCTTCCAGGAGAGATAGAACGGGTCAATTGGAATGCAATGGCCGCCCAAGCCCGGCCCCGGATAAAACGGCATGAAACCAAATGGCTTGGTGGCCGCGGCGTCGATCACCTCCCAAACATCTATGCCCATGCGATCGCACATCAACGCCATCTCATTCGCCAGGCCAATATTGATCATGCGGAATGTATTTTCCAACAGCTTCACCATTTCAGCGACGCTGGTGGAACTCACCGGCACGACGTGTTCCAGCGCCTGCTGGTAAAAGAGCGCCCCTAATTTAGTGCACTCCGCCGTGATGCCGCCCACCACCTTGGGGATATTGCGCGTGTGAAAGTGGGCATTCCCCGGGTCAACCCGCTCGGGCGAGAAGCACAGGAAAAACTCCTCCCCCACTTTCAGATCGGGCTTCTCAAGCATCGGCAAAACCAGCTCATTGGTGGTTCCAGGATAGGTGGTGGACTCGAGAATTACAAGTTTGCCCGGTCCAAAATACCTGGCAATCTCTTCGCAGGCGGACACGATGAAGCTCATGTCTGGATCTTTGGTCTTCCGCAACGGCGTCGGCACCGCGATGTTGATGGTATCCAGATCGGCGACTATCGAGAAATCCGTAGTTGCAGCGAGCTTGTTCGATTCCACCAAAGGGTGAAGAACCTCGGTCGGGATGTCCTGAATATAGCTATGGCCGTGATTGATCGCGGAAACCTTTGATTGATCAAGCTCGATTCCAGTAACAGAGAATCCGGCCTGTGCGAATTCGACTGCGAGCGGGAGACCCACGTAGCCCAAGCCCACTACTCCTACCCTGGCGGTCCGGTTCGCGATTTTATTTTGAAGTGCTTGGCTAATGCCAGGCACAGACGGAGTCGTCGTACGATTTGCCATATAATTGAGATTCAGCAGGAACCTAATAATAACATTTGAGTACGCCCGTTACCGTAAATGGGATACTTCCGCCGCGCGCGGTCTCGGGCTTGCTGAATCGATATAAACATAAAAGCGTTAATTTTTGGGATTACCGGCCAGGATGGCTCGTTTGTGGCTCAGTTTTTACTTGCAAAAGACTATGAGGTACACGGCAGGTAACTTTCTTCATCGCCTTCCTGCTATTCGCGGAGAGCTCGCCCTCGAAATTTTCATACTATCTCCCCCATACGACAGTAATGCTGGCGGCGTGCCTGGGTGTTTTTATCGCTCAGGTCAGCAAGGCTAAAGCGTGTAAATCCGCTTGCGCATCGATTGGGATCATGGGCGGACTGCAACTCGCCGGCGCCGCCCGCCTGATTCGGCTCAACGAGTACCACCCGATGTTCCTTTCAGCAGCCGAAGCAGTCGCGCGAAATTCGCGGCCGCACTCCCTGCTCATAGCGTCCAACGAGATGTGGTTCGGTTTGTGGCGGGACCACTAGGTACTAAACGATACTTATTTGGGGTTGCTGAGCGGGATCCGCCCGAACCTATTCGTGGACCAGGGCTACCGGGAGATCCACGAGAGCGATCGCTTGAACAATCCGGTTGCGTATGAATACGTACAGAATCTTTTAAATCAGTCCCAATGACGGTTCTATGCCAAATAATGTTGAAAGTGACACACGGCGGGGGGTAACTTAAGACGTTTGGCCTACGGGTGCTGAAGGTTTTCGGATTACTTGTCGTATTTAATCGGCGCTTAGTTTACGCCCTCCTTCTCCACTTTAAAATCAGCAAACAACTGAATAGCATATTTAACTCCTGGTTTCAGGTCGCCAATTCGGATGGATAAATTCACAAACGTATCCGGCACTTCCACCAGCGCAAGACCAGGGGAACACTCTTCCGTCCACCGCCAGTGCTTTTCCTGAGCATGATCAACCGTCACACACATATGGCTGCTCCCGTAAGCAACGTCGGCATGGTGGACTCTGCTTAAGGAGATTGATCATGTTCGACCAGCTTTTCAGTTGTGCCCGCACCATTGCCCGTTATCAGGCCGCGCCTTCTCTTCCACTCCGCGTTCGGTACATAAGGAGGCGATGTAGGCGGCGTGATCATTGCGGGACCTGGGGCGTCAGTTCGAGATCGGCGCACAGGAACGCCGATCCCAGTTCCGCCACGAGTTCCTCGTGGGCATAGGCTTGGTCGCCGCAGGCCTTGCGGCCGAAGTCGCGGGCGAGGCGGCATAATTGCCATAATGCCGACTCCCGGATTATGCCGCGTCGGACGCCGGACACCCAACGAAGATGTAGTAATCCGTGAGTTTCCGGTAGGCGTGCGTGACTTGCAGTCCCGGCTAGCTGATAGCTTGGCCCATGACGGGAGGCCCCGGCATGGCACAGGAATCGGCGAGCTATCAAGAGGATGTGGAGCGGTTACGACTGCGATTCATGGAGTTCCGAAAAACCCACGCGGTTCGGTCGCGGCTGCCGGAGGATCTGTGGGCGGCCGCCGCTAAACTGGCGCGACGGGATGGGATCGAAGAGACGGCACGGGTGCTGGAGGTGGATCGGCCGAGTCTGCGGAAGTGGACCGATCGGTTCGAACCGCGTGCGCAAGCCAAGCTGCCCAACACACCGATTCGGCGTTCGGCAAGGAAAAAAGTACCCGCTGCGCCTGCATTCGTGGAGTTGCTGGCCGAAAGCACATCAGCGACCAGTTGCCTGGTAGAAGTGGAATCGCCGAAGGGCGGGAAGCTGCGTCTGGAGTTGAAGACGATTCGCGCCCATGAACTGGCGGAACCGATTCGTGCGTTTGTGGGGT
>JBBSHP010000506.1:0-4489 GCA_038232555.1 Bryobacterales bacterium | reverse complement strand
CGGAGTGATCGGAGGAGATCATTCTTGGCTTCCCGTCAATCAAGAACCCCCTTGGTTTGAGTGGGTTATCCCCTCACAGCTGTTCCCAAATCCCTGCGGTGATATGCTCCAACCATGAGTCCCCGCATTACGATGGAGCCGGGCAAGCGCTCGGGCCAGCCTTGCATCCGCAGGTTACGCATAACCGTCTGGGATGTGCTGAGTTGGCTAGCTGCGGGAATGACGGAGCAGGAAATCATCAGTGACTACCCGGAACTTGAGCCCGACGATTTCCCTGCGGTGTACGAGTTTGCTGCACGAATGGGCAGGCGCGTCGCACTGTGAAGTTACTCCTGGACGAGAATCTCTCGCGCAAACTCGTCTCCCGCCTGACTGAGTTGTATCCCGGATCGACTCACGTGGCGGAGGTCGGACTGTTGACATGTCCGGATCGCGAGATCTGGGAGTTTGCCAAGTCGAAGGATTTCATGATAGTAACGACGGATTATGATTTCTATGACTTCGCCACGACGGTCGGACCGCCGCCCAAGGTGATGTGGCTTCGGCGTTGGACGCATCCTACGAGAGATGCTGAACAGGTACTGGCGCCGCGAGGCAGTCAGGATAACCGAATTCGCCGCGGATCCTGAACTTGCCGTCTTAGTATTGAGATATCGCTCTTGAACGGCCCAGGCGGGTTGGGCATTCAGCGTGGATGCGGTCCGCGCCGGCGAAGGCAGCGTCTTGGTTACGTTGCCCCTCGTTCTTCACTATCCTCCAAGTGGGCCTTGGAGCAGATTGGTCCTGTATCGGCGTTTACACCGGCTCGGTTCGGAAATCTTAACTTGCGGATATCCGACCATCCGGGTACAACTGCGCGAGACGGCGGGTTATGGTTCCGAACCTGGTGCTGTTGATCACTGCCCTGGTCGCCTCACCGCCCCCCGAGCTTAACGTTGGGAAAAGGCAAGAGACTTGACAAAATATAAGTCTGGAATTAGTCTAAATAGTACATGGACATCGAGGAGATTAAAAGGGCTTTGGAAAGCTCGGGGTTGCGGTGCACTCCGCAGCGCCATGCCGTTATGGCCTTCCTGATGGAACATTTCAGGCATCCCACTGCTCTCGAAATCTTCGAAGCTGTAAATCGGCTGGATCCGCGCTCCACCAGGGCCACGACTTATAACAATTTGCGGGATTTGGTGCAGGCGGGTTTAGTGCGTGAAGTGGCCGTGGAGGGCCGCGCCGCACGATTCGATGCGAAAGGTCTGCGGCATCACCACTTCATCTGCGACCGCTGCGGCAATGTGGAGGACCTCGAGTGGTACGACGTGCCCACTCCTGCTTCGCGTTCACTCGGTAAGCGGGTTCTTCGCGAGTGCGAACTTATTGTCCGGGGGCTCTGCACCAAGTGCGCTCCGCGTCACGGATCCCGCAGGACGAACAACGCGTCGGCAAGAGGGACGTCTGTCCGGTTATAGCAGCGTTTTCTAACAAAACTTCCAATTCTAAGGCGGATAAACACTATGGAAAAAACATTCACGAAAGCAGAGGGGTCGACTGTCCCCGGTCATGAGGAGCTCCCCGGTCATGAGGAGCAAAACAAGCCAAAAGAAACCAAATGTCCGGTAATGGGCGGCGCTCGCCGACACACGGAGGCGGGCGCCCGGACGAATGCGGACTGGTGGCCGAATCAGCTAAACCTGAAGATTCTCCACCAGCACTCCCCGCTGTCCGATCCGATGAACAAGGAGTTTAATTATGCACAGGAATTCAAGAGCCTCGACCTGCATGCCGTGATCAAAGACCTGCATGCGCTGATGACTTCATCGCAGGACTGGTGGCCGGCCGACTACGGGAACTACGGCGGGCTTATGGTTCGCATGGCGTGGCACAGCGCCGGTACGTATCGCATCGGCGACGGGCGGGGCGGGGCAGGCGCTGGCACACAGCGTTTTGCGCCACTCAATAGCTGGCCTGATAATGTGAATCTCGATAAAGCACGCCGGTTGCTGTGGCCCATCAAGCAGAAGTATGGCCGGAAAATTTCCTGGGCCGACCTGATTGTTCTTACCGGTAACGTGGCGTTGGAGTCGATGGAGTTCAAGACCTTCGGTTTTGGCGGCGGGCGCGAGGACGTCTGGGAGCCCGGAGAGGACATTTACTGGGGGCCGGAAAGTAAGTGGTTGGGGGATGAGCGCCATCAGGGCGAGCGTCAGCTCGAGAATCCCCTTAGCGCAGTTCAGATGGGCCTGATTTACGTGAATCCTGAAGGGCCCAATTCCAGGCCGGATCCAATTGCCGCGGCACGGGATATTCGGGAGACGTTCGGCCGCATGGCGATGAACGACTATGAAACAGTTGCGCTCATTGCCGGCGGGCACACTTTCGGCAAAGCCCACGGCGCCGCCGATCCTAGCGAGTATGTCGGCCCCGAACCGGAAGGCGCCAGCATCGAAGAGCAGGGTCTCGGCTGGAAAAACAGCTTGGGCAGCGGCAACAACGGCCAGACCATCACCAGCGGGTTGGAGGGGGCATGGACCACCAACCCGGTGAAGTGGGACAACAACTACTTCGAAAACCTTTTCGGCCATGAGTGGCAGCTGGTAAAGAGCCCAGCCGGGGCGAGCCAGTGGGCTCCCAAGGATGGGTCGGCAGCGGGCACCGTTCCCGATGCGCACGATCCATCGAAGCGGCACGCCCCGATGATGTTTACCACGGACATCGCCCTGAAGGAGGATCCGGAGTATGGGCCGATCTCGAAGCACTTCTTGGAGAATCCGAAGGAGTTCGCCGAGGCGTTTGCCAAGGCGTGGTTTAAGCTGACTCACCGCGACATGGGGCCGATCTCCCGCTACCTGGGCCCGCTGGTTCCCGCGGAACCGCAGTTGTGGCAGGACCCTGTTCCCGGAGTGGATCACGAATTAATCGGGGAGGGCGACAGCGATGCCCTGAAGGCCAAGATCCTCGCATCGGGACTGTCGATCTCCCAACTGGTTACAACTGCGTGGGCGTCGGCGGCGACTTTCCGCGGCTCCGACAAGCGGGGTGGAGCAAACGGAGCGCGCCTTCGCCTGGCACCGCAACAATATTGGGAAGTGAACCAGCCGGTAGAATTGGCGAAGGCTCTCGAGACGCTGGAGGCGATCCAGAAAGATTTTAACGGCTCGCAGACTGGCGGTAAGAAGGTCTCGCTGGCTGACCTGATCGTCCTGGGCGGTTGCGCCGCCGTCGAGGAAGCTGCCAAGAAGGCTGGGCACGATGTGAAGATTCCCTTCTCGCCGGGGCGCACGGATGCTTCGCAGGAACAGACCGATGTGCACGCATTCGCCCCACTGGAGCTCAAGGCGGACGGGTTCCGCAACTACCTCCGGAGCGGACACGAAAGGCCGGCGGCGGAACTGCTGGTGGATCGGGCGCACTTGCTGACGCTGACCGCCCCCGAGATGACGGTTCTGGTGGGCGGCATGCGCGTCCTGAATGCCAACTTCGAGAACTGCCCGCAAGGCGTCTTCACCAGCCAGCCCGGGACGCTGACGAATGATTTCTTCGTCAATCTGCTCGACATGAATACGAATTGGCAGGCCTCCTCTCAATCGGAAAACTTGTTTGAAGGGCGCGATCGCGTGACGGGCCAGACAAAGTGGACCGGCACCGCTGTCGACCTTTTGTTCGGTTCCAACTCGCAACTCCGGGCAATCGCGGAGGTCTATGCATCGGACGACTCCAAGGAGGCGTTTGTGAAGGACTTCGCAGCGGCGTGGCACAAGGTGATGAACCTGGATCGCTTCGAGCTAGCCTAAGCGCGGCGAAAAGGCGAGCGGTCAACCTTGGATGAAACCAAGTTGGCCGCTTGTCTTGAGTCGCGCGGTCCGGATCGCGGCGGAGCTGTTACTCTTTCCAGTCGATGGTCTCTACGATCAAATCCCGTTCGCGCGGGTAGACTTCGAACCGGAACCGCACTTCGCTGGAATTATGCCGGTAGACGACGCTCCCGGTCTGAAGCTGGTTGGAATCCAATTCCACCTTTTTGTTGTAGCTGCCATCCACAATCACGAGCACGCCCCGGCTGGCCGTTCGAACGGCTAAGCCCTGCCGGTCCCAACGGACATTCAGGTTATCGCCCTCTTTCGAGACGTTCAACTGCAAATTAAAGGGGTCGCCACTGCCGACCGCCTGCGGTCTCAAAGTTAAGGCGGCTTGAAATCCCAGCAGCACTCCCAGCAAAAGGAAGATGAACGAGAGCGGTACCCAGATCCAGCCGCTGCCGCCCTTCTTCTTCAGTGGATCGAATTCAGGTTCTGAGAAATCCGCGTATTCGGCATCGGGCGGCTCGGCGAGACCGACGGCCTGGTCCTGATTTCTAACCAGCGACAGGTCAGTGGGCGGCCGCACGCCATCCGCGCGGGGACCAGGCGCGAAACCTCCCGGGCCGGGCGCTACCGCAGGGGAGTGCTGAGGGCCTCTGCTGCGGGTGGATACCGTGTTATCGCCCGGAGCCAAATCCTTG
>JBBSHP010000505.1:0-4493 GCA_038232555.1 Bryobacterales bacterium | reverse complement strand
TCGATTTTTTCCGCCAGGTCGGGCGCGTTTCCAAGCTCAAAGTAAATCAAATCCTTCTCGCCGAAATAATCCCGAATACCGCGAGCACGGGGAGCGACGATCGGCTTACCCAAAGCGAGACATTCGAAGATGCGGGTGGGCGTATTCAGTTCGGTGAAGATATTGCGATGGTTCGGGATGACCCCCACATCGCAGCGCTCGATCGCCTCGACGATGCCTTCCAGTTTCTGCGCCCCCAGGTATTCGACGGCCGACGACAACCCGCGGCTTTCAACTGATTCCATCACCTCGCGAAAGAAAGCGGTCGGTTTGCCACAGATAAGGAGCTTTGCCTGGGGAATCTTTGCGCGGACAATCTCGAGCGCATCCACGGCAAGATCCAGCCCGTTTCGCTTCAGCAACGAGCCGTGGTAGAGGACAATGAAAGGCCGTTCCGGTTCCGCCTGCGGACTCCGGCGCACCTGCGGCTGGCGAAATCGAAAGATTTCTTCGTCGGGCGAATTTACGACAACCTTAACTTTGTCGGACGAACAACTGCGCGACGAGAAGACTTCCTCGAATGTCCGGCTGACTGTGAGAACCATATCACTGAAGGCAATGCTCCATTTCTCCATCTTCTCCAGCGCGCGCACTTTGTAACTATCGGGAGGAAGGTCAAAGATAGCTTCCATCAGCTCCGGCATCGGGTCATGAAGATCGAGCACGACCTTGGCTCCGAACAGTTTTGGGAGAAGAGCGCTAAAGACAAGGACGTCGGGCATGTTGTGGACGTGAACGAAGTCATAACGACGTACCAGGGAGCGCCAGGTAAGCTGGGCAAAGGAAACTGAGATGAAGGCCGAATACTGCCAGGCGTAGCTGAGCGCGCCGCGGCGCCGGCGCTTGAGCGGCACACGTATGACATTCACTCCATTGATCGTCTCGCGCCTCGGATCATCCGCGCTTTCCTGCAGACAGATCAGGTCGATTGTCACGCCCTCCGCGGTGAGCGCCTCTGCCGCCCGCCGCGGCCGAGGGTCGGCTGGATAATGGGAGAAGAGAAGGACGGCGCCGCGTTTGCCGCAAAGGGTTCGATCTGGTGCCGACGATTCCCGGACTTCAGTCTGCCTTGAAACGGAGATTTTCAAAACTTTGGTTGCCTCTCCGTTTTCGGTGTGAGCGTCTAACGCGATGGAAACAGCAGCCGAGGTTTTTCCATTTAACGCCGGCAGAAATTTCTTCTCAGGGTCCGGCGAGTGAGACGAGGCGGTCTGCCCTCGCACCATGTAATGCGCTACATCCCTGGGTAAGGCCGGCCAGTAACTCCCGGCGTACTTGTCCCGGATGTAAGACAGGAACTCTTTGTAAAACCGCACGGGATATTCAAACGAACCGGCGGCGCCGCCGTTGAAGGACATGTAGTCAGGATGCGTGTTAATCAGGGCCATCCCGCCATTGGCGGCGATCCAGTCCAATTTTCTCAACCAGATGTCCGGAGTGCTCTCCTGGAGGAATAGAAAAAGGGTAGAGTCCTGCGGCAAGGTGTAAGGCAGCTCGATATAACCGGCGGAGGAACCGTTGGCCGCAGGAGCGACGCTGGCATCGCTGCCGCTGGACCGGGGGAAGGCGGGGAGGCGCGGGATCCAGGATGGAAAGATGGTGTGCCGGCCCTCCGGTTGCGGTTCAAAGGGATCCGTATCGAAGGTCGACATGTCGTAGTCGATCTTGAGCTGATGCAGCCAATCGAGCTTGTGCAGCATGAAACCAGAGCGAAATCCGACCGCGCCCCATTCCTGCAGATAACGATTGATTCTGGCGGCGCGATTTTTGAACCCTGCTTCCGAGCGAAACAGCCTGCCATCATGTCGCAGATCGTGAACGCCTACCTCGAATCCGTTCTGAAGCAATTCCTGGCGAAAGGTAGAGGACACACGATAGCTGCCTTCCGGAACGAAATTGAAGGAGGAGCGAAAGCCCATTTCCATCTCGATTTGCATGAGCGCCCGGCATTTTTGCAACCCAGCCTTCCCTTCCACATCGTGAGTCAAGACGAGCGCAAACCGGTGTCCTTGGGGCCACCCCACCCAACCCTCCGGCGTGGCCTCGGACCCCGGCATGATCGGCCACACTGCGCCAACCTTATTTCGCATTCCCTTGACCAGAT
The DNA here is from genome assembly GCA_038232555.1 of Bryobacterales bacterium. GTDB lineage: Bacteria > Acidobacteriota > Terriglobia > Bryobacterales > Bryobacteraceae > JBBSHP01. The sequence continues at coordinate 2,350 of JBBSHP010000505.1, read as the reverse complement.
GTCTGCGAGCAGCCGTCCTGAGCGCTCGTGGAATGAGCGGCTTAAGATTGTAGTAAATCGTATTCCGCAGCATGTGAAACCTACGGCCTTGATCCGGAGAGGGTTGATCCGTTGCGGTCGACCCGCCGGGCACTTTTGTCTGCTGTGGCACTCGCTCGTCGAGTAGCAACAGACGTGCCGGGGTCGCCCGCCTGCTGCGGGGTGCCGCGACACCGCCAGAAAATGACGCTGGCCTTGACGACTTTAGATTTCGTTATCGAGTGATTTCGGAACGTAAGAGCGCGCCTTATTCAAAATAACCGAGATATTGTTGCGCTCGGTTCTCAATTTCGCGTATCCCCGCTTGACCAATTCTCGATTACTTTTCTCCGCTTCCACCACGAGAAGAAGCTTATCCATGAAGGCTGCCATCCCCCACGTCTGGCTGATGGCAGTGAGGGGAGGCATATCGAAAATGATGTAGTCAAAGTCGCTCGCCTTCAGGTTGGGCATGAGATCAAAGAATCTCTTCAAACCCAGTTGGGCTGGTCCGGCCTGCGAAGTTCCGACCTGGGCGAGATAGAGGTTTTCAGCCGCGGCGTCGATCGCTCCGGCCGGCTCGAGCGCAGTCGTCAAGGGATAGGCGGGCTTCCCCTTGAAGAAGGGATGCACGTCTCCGGGGCCAAGATTAACATCAACTAGAAGCACTTTTCCCTCATCGGTCTCGGACAAAGCCGCCGCGAGACCGGCCGCGAGGGTCGAAGTACCCGCTCCGTGAGTAAAACTGGTGACTCCGACAAGCTTCGGCTTATGGGTAAACTGATGAAGTTCGAAATAGAGGCCAATGCGGTCGCGAATCGCTTCGCTGTATCTCCGGATGAAGTGACCGGCGTCCCACGGAGCGAGATTTTTCTGCGCCCTGACCGTGAGGGCCGCCCCATTTCCATTCCTTCCGGCCGGTGACGGGACCTGGCCATTGGAAGAGAGAGCAGGAATGGCGAGAAGTACGGAGGTGTGAAGCTGAGTCTCGAGCTGGCTCGGGCGCTTGATCGTCTGACTCAGAATCAACTCCCGCACGAGCGCCAGCGCCAACCCAGCAACCAAACCGCCCACCGCTAGTCCAAGGGCGATCTTGTCGCGCTGTTCTGTGAGAAGCGAAGGAGGCGAAGGACGCTGCACGGCACTGATATTGGGTATCTTGGAAGGATCCAAAGCTTCATCCACGCGGGCCTTCTCGAGCGAATTGGCGAAATATTTATAGTTCGTTTCCTCCATCTCCTTCTTGCGTTCGAGGTCCCCTATGGCGGGAGCGGAGTCCGTCAAACTTTTCATCCGGCTTTGGGTCTCAACCAAGCGTCCTCGAAGGACCGCCGTTTTCGCTTCCAAGCCTGCCAAGCGAGCCGATTCCGTCACGGCGTCAGCCGGTCTACCAGACTTATCCGTGCTCTGCATCCTGGAGGGTAAATCGCCGTATTTGCTCTCCAGGGTCTTTCGTTCCTTCTCCAAGTCATCGATCTGGGTCTGTGTCACCTGGACCATGACGCTCCCCTGGGTATATTTTTTCAAAAGATCGAGCTTTGCCTGGCGTAACTGGGTCAAGCGGCCCACCACCACCTCATACTGCTGCACCACCCGTTCGGGCGTCTCAGCCCCAGCCGTCGCCGAGGGCGTCGCGGAACTCGTGGGGGTGCTACCGGAAACAAATTCTGCGGGAAGCGGTAAGTGCATTTCGAGAACCCGGGCGCGCTGTTCGGCCAAGTCGGCTTCAGCCGCGTGAAGCTGGTCTTGTGTTCGGGTCAACTCGCTGCTCGAAGCGGTCAGCCCGTCGGCCAGCGAGACCACCCCGACCTTGGCTTTCAGCGCCTTTAGTGCGTCTTCCGTCTGGCTAAGTCGGGTCCGCACCTGATCGGTCTGCTGGGTGACAAAGTCGAAGGCCCCCGCCGAACGGTGTACCTCCAGATGTTTGACGAAGTAGCGGCTGAGCAGCTCGTTAAGAATCAATGGCGCGAGCTCCGGATCGCCGTTGTGGTAGGCGACGACAATGATGTTACTCCCTTTCGTCGTGGTCACTGTCAGCCCTCCCGAGACGACCCCTGCGGCCTGCTCTTTGGTTGGAGAACCGAGGGCTTTCGGCAGAAGGCGTTTCGGACCGATCGACTCCGCCACCTGGACAGCCAAGTCCCAGCTTTTGATGATCGCAACCTCCGCCCCGATGATCGAGTCGATCATCTTGCTGTTAGTCGGGGCTCCGGTGGTATCAATCGGATCGACCGCACTGCGGTCCACGACATAACGAACCAGCAACATGGCTTGGGACGAATATTGTGGTGGATGGAGCAAGTAGACCGCGGCGGCGGCTGCCAATCCGAGC
>JBBSHP010000504.1:0-4511 GCA_038232555.1 Bryobacterales bacterium | reverse complement strand
GAGAATGTCGTTCTGAACTGTCCCCGAGAGCTTCCGAAGGTTTGCTCCCTGCTTTTTTGCGACCAACACGTAAAGTGCAAGAAGTATCGCCGCGGTGGAATTGATCGTCATGGAAGTCGTGATCTGGTCCAGCCGGATGTCCTGGAATAAACGTTCCATATCGTCCCACGAGCAGATCGCGACGCCTACGCGTCCTACTTCGCCACTGGCTAGCGGATGATCCGAATCCAGCCCCATCTGGGTCGGCAGATCGAAAGCCACAGAGAGTCCAGTGATCCCCTGCGATAGCAGGTAGCGGTACCGCTGATTGCTCTCTTCGGCGGTGCCGAAACCAGCGTACTGGCGCATAGTCCATAGCCGGCTCCGATACATATCCGGATAGATCCCCCGGGTGTATGGGAACTCTCCAGGCCGCTCTGTCATGAACGGGTGATCTTGCGGGCTTTCAGGAAGGATGAAATACCAAAGGCGCCCATCACCAGGGTGAAGGGAATAATTAAAATGAGTCTGGGATAGCTTTCGGGATCGTGAATCTGGCGGATAGCCGATGGGACCGGAAGCGCTGCCAGCACCAGGAAGAAGAAGCCAATCACTTGATTCCAGAGGATGTGAATGGGCCGGATCACACCGGGAACGACGTGGCCAAAGAAGCTTTTGGCGAGTTTGAACATCTAACTGTCAGTGTAACGAACGTCTATTAGTAAATACTAAAAATGCCGATCAGTTCAATAGAAACGGCCATGGGAGCCGCTCGAAGCGGATCGCGTTTAGCCGTTCCGCTAAAAAGGTTGAAACTCCGCTTGATTTCGCGACATCCAGAAGATAGAGTTAATCCTGAGGTATCCCCGGAGACCGGAGGAAGGGGCAAAGCGTGGAAGAAAAATTGAAAGACCTGATGCAGGAACTAGGAAACGCGATTAACGAGTCGCTCTCTGATTCCGACCGCATTGCCGCTGCCATTGGTGAAATCAAGCGATCCGGTTATGACGTCTTCCTGGTTCTTGAAGCAACCATCGGCTTCAACAAGCGCGAGGAAGGAGCTGACGATTCAGATGAGATGGAAGCTGACAATGAGTCGCAGCCCCCGTCCAAGCGGAAATTTGAATCGACCGGTAAGATTAAACTCACCTCTCAAGACCAGAAATTTCTGAAGGCGTTGAAGATCGCGATCGATACCGACGACCACTAGCCTTACCCGTTTCGAGCCTCAAGCTTGCTAAACTGAGCCAAAGAGCCCGAAACATGAAAACACTCTATGCGCTGATTGTAGCGGCGGCAATCTGCGCTGCCCAGACCAACGCCCCCAAGTCAGGGCAGAAGGATGCTTGCACCCCGCCTCCCAGTGGAGTTGCGCCTTCGCTACCCGCCAAGCTGATGAAAGGGCAAGGCAAAGTGCATTTTCCGATCACCACCTCCAATCCCCAGGCACAGGCATTCTTCGACCAGGGCATCGCCCAGTTGCACTCTTTCTGGGCCATGGAGGCGGAGCGATCGTTCCTGCAAGCGGCGGAGCTGGATCCGGAAGCGCCCATGCCCTATTGGGGTATCGCGATGGTCGCCGCAGGCGATTACCGGCCCAGGTTCCAATTGGATAACTATGACAAAGTATTCGGTAAGGCCAATCCGCTGAAAGCCAGTGCCCGTGCTTTAGAGGGCGCCAGAAAGGCGCAGGAGCGCGCGGACGTTCCGGGCAAAGCTTCAGACCTCGAGAAGATGTACATCGCGTCGATAGTGGCCCGCCGGACCTCCGCGGCAAAGCACGCCGACGAAGGCTATATAAGGGGATTGCGGGCCATCGTCTCCAAGTATCCGGATGAGATCGAAGCCCGCACTTACCTCGCGTTGCATCTGATGCGAGGGTTCCAGTTGCCGGACAAAAAGCCGCGCGGCACCAGCCTGGAGGCAGTTGAAATGCTTCGCGATCTGCTGCACCGTGCGCCCGAACACCCCGGCGTACATCACTACGTAATTCACGGCTTCGAGGGCTCGCAATTCGCAAAGGACGCCTGGCCGAGTTGCCAGCGGTATTCGGAACTGGTTACCAACATTCCGCACGCTCTCCACATGCCTGGCCACATCTACTCGCAAACGGGGCGCTGGGATGATGCGGTGCGTTCATTTGAGTCGGCTGCCGAAAACGAGCGAGCCTACATAAAAGCGGACTCACTCTACGGATTCGGCCATCACGGCCACAACGTTCACTATCTGTCCACCGCCTATTCCTTCGAAGGGCAATACGACAAAGCCAAGTCGGCTGCGCGCGAGTTGCTGGCGTTGCAAGAGAACCCGCGCGAGAAGGCCAATTTGGACGGATTTTTCTCCGGCTATCGCCAGGGTTGGTTCGCCATGTTGCGGACCCTGGTGCAGTCCGAAAGCTGGGACCAAATCCTGGACGGGAGCACGCTTCCGGTGTACGCTAAACCGCGAGAGGAAGCCTGGCGTCACTGGGCCAGAGCGTTGGCGCACATCGGCAAGGGCGACTTAGGGCTGGCAAAGGACGAATCGGGCCTGATGGACGCCAGCCTCCGTGACTACAAGCAGCGCGTCAAGTTGCCCACTCCGGAGCCGCTGAAGGTTGCGCGAGGGGAACTGGACGGGCAGCTTCAGGTGGCGGAGGGTAAACTAGGCCGTGGCATGCACAAGCTGCGGGACGCCGCCCGACTGGAGCAAAAAATGATCTACTCGGAGCCGCCCTACTATCCGCGACCGGTCTCTGAGGCGTTGGGTGAAATCGCCATGCGGAATCAACACCCCGCCGAAGCCAAAGCTGCTTTCCGGATTGCACTGCAACAATATCCGAATAGCTTCAAGGCACAAAAAGGCTTGCGCGCTGCGCTGGATGAACAGCACAGCTCAGTGCTGGCCTCCGCTGTTCGACCTTAGCGGCCGCTGACCCATGGTCCCGATCCACATCATCGGGGGAGGACCGGCCGGAGCCTCTGCTGCTATTGCGGCGCGACAACAAGACCGGGAAGTCTGTCTGGTAGAAAAATCCAGATTTCCGCGTCACAAGGTCTGCGGTGAATTTCTGTCGCCTGAAATTGCTCCGCTGCTCGAATCGCTCGGTGTTTGGAGTGAGTTTCTGGCAGCCCGGCCGGCGCGCATCGGGCACCTTGAGCTGTACTTTGGAGCATTGCAGAGACGCTGCAAATTGCCCGAAGCGGCCTACGGATTGAGCCGGTACCGCTTCGATGAGCTGTTACTCACGCGAGCGCTTCAGATCGGGGTCCGCGGTGTGACTTCCCTGCCCCATCAGCCGATTTGCTCTCCTACTATTACCGCGCACGGTCGCCAAAACTTGTCGGGCCGGGGCCGCCGCCTATTCGGCTTCAAGTCCCACTTTGAAGGTCCGGTGAACGATGCGGTTGAGCTGTATTTCTTCTCCGGGTGCTACGTGGGCATCAATCCGGTGGAGGGCGGAATCACGAACGTCTGCGGGTTAGGACCCGAAAATACGCTGAGCACCCATGGCTTCGACTTCGATTCGGTCGTAAACTCTTTTTCAAAGTTGTCGGAAAGACTCCGCCCTCTACGTCGCAATATGCGCTGGCTTGCGGCTGGCCCCCTGGTGTTTCAGAATCATTTCAGGAGCGCCGTAAGCCCTCTCGAATATCGAGCCGGGGATGCTCTGAGTTTCATCGATCCATTCACTGGGTCAGGGGTGCTATCTGCTGTAATGACGGGCAACCTGGCGGGACTCGCCGCGGCCCGTGAAATACCAAGCGACGTTTACCTAAAGCTATGTCGCGAACGCATGCAGCGTCCCTTCCTGTTTTCATCGCTGCTGCGCACGCTTCTCGCGAATGGATGGGCGGAGCGCTTGGCAGAGTTCGTTCCTGGCCCTTGGTTGGTCCGCCTGACGCGGCCGCGTAGTTAAGGTTAACGTTTCTTAAAAAACGCTATTGCAATCCGGAAAATTCGATGATATTCTGGCCCTGACGTGGATTGATTTAGGGTCTGCCTTAACGTAGAGCCTGCTAATTGCAACCACGAAAAAAAGTGCTAAAGGCGAGTCGGTCTTCGCGAACTTAGACCCTGTGGCAGCAACGGCAGGGCTTTTTTTGGCCGAGTCGCTTTTGAAAGAGCCTGGTCGCTCAACTTTCGAGCCCGGTCGCTCTCAAAGGAGGCTTGATGATCGATGGAAGCTTGATCAGAGATGGTTTGCCCCCGCGGGAAACGGCGGCTCCTCACCTTCTGGGCGCCCAGGGTGCTCTCGTCGAACTCCGAATCCCAGTCGAACCCAGGCTTCTGGAAGATCTGATCGAGGCACTGGCATCACTGGACTTTCCCGTAAATCCGCAGTTGCTACACCATCCGGGCTTGGTTTTTGTCGAGTTCCCGGCGTATGCGGACCATGTGCCGGCAGTCCGCAGACTGCTTCGGGATGTCGGATTTGATCCGGATGCGGTGAAAGTGACTTAGGCCTGAGACTTCCCGGCCATCTTGCGTTCCAGCGCGGCAATGAGACGGGCGTGAACTTCTTCCGGCAGCACTTGTGCCGCCATCCCCTT
>JBBSHP010000503.1:0-4538 GCA_038232555.1 Bryobacterales bacterium | reverse complement strand
AGCACCTCGGAGCTGATATCCAGATCGTCCGGGATGTTGCGGAGGAGCAATGGCACGGAAACCGATGTGGCCATTTCCGGTTCGCGCGCAATGCCGATCCAAAGCACCAGTGCCAACAGGACCGAGAGCGCCTTCCAGCCGAGGTTTCTGAGCAAAAACCGCTTCATCCGAGTTTCACCCCGGAGCCAGGCCCGGCGTGGGCCGACTGCCGGGCTTCACGGACGCTCTCGGAGGCACCGCTGGAAGAGGGAACATACGGGGTCTGCACATCGCGATCGCCCTGGTTGCGAGTCAGGACTTCCCTGATCCGCTCGGGCTTGACATCCAGTTCGATTTCGCCCAAGGCTGCCATCGAGAGGCGGCCAGTCTCTTCGGATGCAACCAGAGCCAGGCAGTCGGTCTCCTCCGTGATGCCGATCGCCGCGCGGTGGCGGGTGCCGAGCTTGGCGGTCAGCGCGGGGTTGGTGGTGAGCGGAAGGAAGCACGCGGCAGCGACCACGCGGTCTCCATTCACGATCACGGCGCCGTCATGCAGCGAGCCGCCTCGTTGAAAAATGGAGAGCAGCAGGTCCGTCGAGAGCGCAGCGTCGAGGTTGACGCCGCTTTCCGTGAAGGTTCGGAGTCCGATGTTGCGCTCGATGACGATGAGAGCGCCGGTCTTGTCCTGGGCCAGCCGGTTCAATGCCAGCAGGATCTCGTCGGCTACTTCACGCCGCTGCAGTTGGCTGAATCCCAGAAACCGCTGGCGGCCGATTCTGGCCAGCATGCGGCGAATGTCAGATTGGAATACGACGATGAGGCCGAAGGCGGTGTAGGGCGCCAAGGTGGAAAGAATGGTGCGCAGCAGTTCCAGCTTGGCATAGCTCGCAATCGCGTAAACCAGGGCGAGCACCAGCACGCCGGTTAAAATGTGAAAGGCACGCCGGCCGCGCATGATCACCAGTAACTGATAGATCAGGATGGCGACGACCAGTATGTCAATCGCTGCGGTGATGGTGAACTTTGGAACCTCGATGCCCCAGAGGTAAGGAGTGCTCACCATGCGTTTTCCCCATTGTAACCGGGGGCGCCGGACTGCTGAAAGCAGCGATGGTGACCCAACGCCCTGTTAGAGTTGAAACGTGGACCGGAACGAACTCGACCGAATAACTCTCAATCCCGCAGTAATGGGCGGCAAGCCTTGCTTGCGGGGTCTCCGCGTCACAGTAGGCACGATTGTCGGGCTTATCGCTTCAGGTCACTCCAACGCCGAAATCCTTGTAGCGTATCCGTACCTTGAGCGAGAGGACATACGGTAGGCGCTCGGCTATGCAGCCTGGCGGGCCGAAGAAGTTGAAGTGGTTCTCCCTACTGCTTGAAGATATTAGTGGACATGAACCTGAGTCCGCAGTGGGTACCGTTCTTCGCCAGTCATGGGATTTCTGCGAGTCACTGGTCTGCGCTTGGGCCCCACTCAGCCGCGGACTCAGAAATCCTGGGCTACGCCCGAAGGCACCAATTCGTGATATTCACGCATGATCTGGACTTCGGCATGCTCTTGGCCGGAGACGTGCTCCCGTCAGCTATCGGGGAGACAATCATCCGTGCCATAGAAGAATCCCGCTCGCACCTGGAATCAGGCGCTTTAATGACCATAGATCGTGAGCGGCAAAGAATCCGGCTGCTGCCGATCTAAGACCTCGGGCGCGCCGGACGGCGAGACCACTGTAAACAGTTACCGCTTAAAGTATTGGGCATTTCGGTCGGTGAAGCTGGACCATTTATCCGGGAGATCGTCGAGGGCGAAGATGGCTGAGACGGGGCATACGGGCACGCAGGCGCCACAGTCGATGCACTCCACCGGATCGATATAAATCATGTCGTGCTCCTCGTAGGGCGCCTCATCCTTTTTAGGATGAATGCAATCCACCGGGCAAGCGTCGATGCAAGCAGTGTCTTTCGTGCCGATACAGGGTTCCGCGATTACGTATGCCATGACCTTCCAGAGTGCCGCACTTGCAGCAGGAATGAGGGTAACCGCTATTATAGCCTGACTTGACGCGCGCTCGCTGTCCTTGCATTCAAGGGCGAAAATACGGGTCGGATGGCGATTTTTGCGCTGTTTCGACCTCACCTTCTATCCGCCGCTTACAATAGTGCTGATGATTCCAAAAGTAAGGAAGGCCGTGTTTCCCGCCGCCGGGTTGGGGACGCGCTTTCTGCCAGCCACCAAGGCGCAGCCCAAAGAGATGCTCCCGCTGGTGGACAAGCCTCTGATTCAATATGGAGTGGAAGAGGCGCTCCACTCCGGCATTCAGAACATTATTATCGTAACCGGGCGCGGCAAGAGCTCCATCGAAGACCACTTCGACGTCAGCTTCGAGCTGGAACAGACTCTGGAGGCGAAGAACAAGAAAGACCTGCTGGCGATTGTACGCGGCGTTTCGGACATGATCGATATCGCTTATGTTCGCCAGAAGGAAGCACTGGGTTTGGGGCATGCCGTGTTGCGAGCCAAAGAACTGGTGGGGCCCGAGCCTTTTGCGGTGATTTTGTCCGACGATGTCATCGACTCGGAGATTCCAGCCGTACGGCAGTTGCTGGATGTCTATGAATTCTACGGCGCTTCGGTGGTCGCTTTGATGGAAGTAGAGGGTGACGCGATCTCCTCGTATGGGGCCGTCGATGCTGAGCCCGTTTCGCACAATGGCGGCAAAGGCCGGCTGTTCCGGATTCGCAACATGGTGGAAAAGCCCAAGGCTTCCGAAGCTCCCTCCAACCTGGCAATCATTGGCCGGTACGTCCTGACTCCGGAGATCTTCGGCTCGATCGAGGCGATTGAACCCGGAAGTGGCGGGGAGATTCAGCTCACGGACGCTTTGAAGCACCTGTTGCGGAGCCGGCCCATCTATGGGTATCGCTTTGAAGGCAAGCGCTACGATGCTGGCGACAAGCTGGGCTTCCTGAAGGCGACTGTGGAGTTCGCCCTGCAGCGTTACGATTTAGGCAACGAGTTCCGCGATTATCTGAAGCAGCTAAAACTGTAATGGCCAGTGTCCCCCTCCAACTTCCGTTGAAAGCGAGCGAAGCCGCCACGCTGGCTGGCCTGGTCCTGCAGCAAACGCAGGGACGCAAGCTGGATCACAATCTGCGTAGCCGCCTGGGAGCGCGCATGCAGGCGCTGCGGCTGGTATCGATCGCGCCATTAGCCGGATCCGTGCAGCAGGATCCCATTCACCCCGACACGTACTACGTGGCTGCGGATACTCGCGGTGATCGTCCGGAGTGCTGGTTGCTGCGGCTGGCGTTGGCGTCCTCGCCTTCCAGTGGATTGTTTCCCAACTCGATTCTGATCGGAAGAATGCGCACCAATGTGGGCCATGAGGTGGTGGTGAATGCAATTCGCTTCGGACCTCGCGACCGCTCGAATATTCGGACCTTCGCCGAGCGGGTTGACCCGGCGTTTCTGCCCAGAGCGCAGGGAGCGGCTGCCTCGATATCCGTCGAGCACGCCAATCTGGAAGCCAGTCTGCCGCAGACCTTTGAGGCGTATCGAAGCCTGCTGCGGTCTACGGGAATCAACTTCGCGGCCGTGCCGGTGGATAACCAGACCCAGGCGGATGTCGTGTTGTGGTCAGCCATTCGGGCCGGCTGGCGGGAAGGCTATACGCTAGAAGCCAACCTGGATTCACAGGATCAGGCGCCAGCGGGATGCACCAAGTTCACAGCCGCAGTGAGCAGTTCATTTGAGAACCTCGACAACGCTTATGACGAGATTCGGGCGCGGGCGGGCCGGACATTCGACCTGGAACTGGCCTTCGATCACGAATCGAGCACTCCCGAAACGATCGGGGCGTGTTTGCGATTTCTGAAGTCGCGCGGCCGGCCAGCGCAGTTTATCAGACCACATCCCGATGCTCTCCAGCACCTTGGTGCTATCGTCGAAGTCGCCCGGCAGCACGGAGCATTGCTCGGGGTCCGGTCAGTGACTCTGCTTCCCGCGGAAGTTTTGCAACAGATCGGGCGAGCCACGGCGGGCAAAATAAGTTACCAGATCTGTGGACCTGCCAGCGACGAACCCGCGCGCATCATAGGCATGGCCCTGGAGAATTTACGCGCATGACTCGACGAACGTTGCTCGCCAGCGCAGCCAGCTCTCTGGCATTTTCCCAATCCAGTTCCGGCGTGAGACTCGGCATCGACCTGTTCAGTATCCGTTCGCAAGGTTGGACGCCTTTTGAATACCTGGACTATGCCGCGCGCCAAGGCGCCAAGGTTGTCCACTTTTCGGAGATTCGGTTTATCGGCAGCCTGGAAGCCGCAAATCTCAAGAAAGTTCGAGCCCACGCCGCGCAATTAGGGATTCAGATTGAGATCGGGATGCGGTCGATCTGTCCCAGTTCGAAGATGTTCGATCCCAAACAAGGGAGCGCCGAAGAGCAGCTCACGCGCATGATCGGCGCGGCCCAGACGGTGGGGTCGCCCATTGTGCGCGCGGTTCTGGGCAGCATGGAAGACCGCAAGCCACCGGGCATTGAAGCTCGCATTGACGACACAGT
>JBBSHP010000502.1:0-4546 GCA_038232555.1 Bryobacterales bacterium | reverse complement strand
GGCTGAACTTCTCTGAGCGTGTGAGCGCAGGCCTAAACCTGCACCGTCACCTTTAGTTTATCCAAAATATGGAACAGCGGAAGCGCCACGGCTGCATTCAACAACCCGTAAATCAATGTTTGTGCCGGATCGAAGTTCACCACTTGACCGAGCAGAGCCCGCGCCAGCACCCAATAGAAGAACTGATGGAACACATAAAAGAAGAATGCCAGGATATAAGTGATCACTGGATTTTCCACATCGAATCGCAGGCTCACCGATGCCGCGAAATACCCGACCAGTGTCTTGACGATTCCGAACATGCCGATTGGTTGATGCGAAAGCGAGTCCTGTATTAGTCCGATCAACGAGCCAAAGAACACCGCTGAGACTGGCTCCCGTCTGGTTAAGGCAAAATGCACCGTGATCAGCAGAGGCAATTCCAGGTAGGAAAGGAAGGGCAAGAATCGCGGCACATAGACCTGAAACAGGATAGCGGTGAGCGGCACCACGATCAGAATCACGGGCCGGAAGCGCATTTTCCCTGCCTTGGGGGGAGCGTCCGAGAGCAGGCGCTCGCTGTATTGATTCATGGACGGTCTGGCGCGGGGGGAGCCTTCGCACCGTCAGGCTTGGCCTTTCGATTTCGCGGCGCATCGGGTAGCAATTCGGTATTCCGATCCACCGTGCGCACCCGGTTTACCGGAGTCCTGGGCGGTTTCGGCTCCCCCATTTCGTTCAGCTCCGGGGTGGCTGGCCGCGTGGTCCGTTCCAGCCGCGAACTCGGATCCGTTGGATCGGCGTCGGCAGGATCGGTAATGAGCAGGGGCCCGGTGCTACGGGGTTTGGGCTTGGCAACGGGTGGCGCGGCAGTGACGGCGGCAGCCTGATCAGGCTTGGACAATGGGCGTGGCAGGTCGGGCTTGGCTCTTAGCGGGGCTTTGGCGGGGGATGCCACCACGTCAGCCGGCCTGGATACCGATTCCGCGGGAGTTTCGATCCCCGGCACCGGCGCAGGCGCGGTTTTGCTCGCGGCAACAGCATCCTTCTTGGCTTCGCCACCTCGCAAGGGAGGCAGCTTGGTGAAATCCGGGGGTTTGTCAAAACCTCCCTCGCCATAGACATGCTTCTCTTCGGCGCCGAGTTGCCGGTACTGCTCCTTGAGCCGGTCGGCATCGGTGTTCGGCCCGGAAGGCTGCGCCGGAGAACCGGGATCGGCGGGATTGGCCGGCACGGGCGGAGGCAGCAGCTTATAACCGGGGCTCGCGATCTGGGTCTCTGGAATCTCTTGATGCACCCCATCCAGCACAATCAGGACTTCTTCCAATCCATTCTGGAAACCGCTGGGAGTGACATAAATCTCTTTCATCAATCTCCCGTTGCGAACCGCGGCGGCCTGCCCGACCGGAAAACCTTTCGGAAAAACACGGTCGTCGCCAGAGGTATAAAACCACTCGCCTACCGCCACGGTTTCCTCATTTTGAACGTAGTCGACCGTAACGGTTCCGTCGTGGCCCTGCCCTTTCATGGTTCCGCGCACATGGTTCTTCTGGGAGACTACCCCAGCCGCGAAATTACCGTCCGTCATCATCTGGACCAGCGAGGCGGTGGGGTAGGCGCGCACTACTTTCCCGATGATGCCGTCGGGCGTTACGACCGCCATGCCCGCCTGAACGCCGTTCCCGGAGCCCCGGTCGACAAATACGATCTTGGAATTCGCGCCGGTCCCATTTCCGATAATCCGCGCCGCTACCATTCTCGAAGGAGCTTGAGCCTGAAACACACTTAAGGCGTGGGCCCGGTCGGCTGTCGAGAGCTGACTCTTCAGGTAGTGATTTTCGAGCTTTACGCGTCCCAGTTCGTTCCGGAGCTTCTCATTATCGGTGCGGGTGTGGATCAGGACAAAATAATCCTCCACAAACACCCACGTATTGCGCCGCACCACTTCGAGTAAGCGTTCGATGGGAGTCACCGTAGTCACCGCCCAGACGCGGATGAGCGGGACATCTTTGCTGGTTTTCACCTGATAGGCGATCAACAGCAACTGCGCGACGATGACGACGAGCAAAACCGTCAAGTTGCGGTAACGGTTGAGTATGAACTCCATAGCTCCACCTTCAGGATATGCTGTTGAGCGGCGGCGCGCGAACTGTAGCTACTCGATGGCAACGCGTCGGAGCAGCTTGAAATCGGTAAGCATCTTTCCGGTACCTAGCACGACGCTGGCCAGAGGGTCTTCCGCAATCGATACGGGCAATCCAGTCTCTTCGCGTATTCTCTTGTCCAGATTCTTGAGTAGCGCCCCGCCGCCGGTCAGCACGATGCCCCGGTCGCTGATGTCGGCGCTTAACTCGGGTGGGGTTCGCTCCAACGCGACCCGAATCGCATTCATGATCGTTGCAACGCACTCGGATAGGGCCTCCCGGATTTCCGCATCCTCGATGGCCACCGTCTTGGGAACACCCTCGATCAGGTTGCGCCCTTTGATCTCCATCGTGAGCGGGCGGTCTAAAGGATACGCCGAGCCGATCTGCATTTTGACGGATTCCGCCGTGCGCTCGCCGATCAGCAGATTGTACTTCCGTTTCAGATACTGCATGATGGCGTCATCCATTTCATTGCCGGCCACGCGCACCGACCGGGCGTAAACGATGCCCGAAAGTGAAATCACGGCGACGTCGGTAGTGCCGCCGCCGATATCTACAACCATGTTGCCGGAAGGCTCTGTTACCGGCAGACCGGCTCCAATGGCCGCAACCATGGCCTGTTCCACCAGGTGGACCTCGCTCGCCTTAGCCCTATATGCCGAATCGATCACCGCGCGCTTTTCCACCTGCGTGATCTCACTCGGAACGCCAATGACGATGCGGGGATGGACGAACACCTTGCGTCCATGCGCCTTGTGAATGAAATAATTCAGCATCTTCTCGGTGACCTTGAAGTCGGCGATTACGCCGTCCTTCATGGGCCGGATCGCTACGATGTTGCCGGGCGTGCGGCCCAGCATTTCTTTCGCTTCCTTGCCGACGGCCTCCACTTCGCCATTGGTCTTGTTGATGGCGACGATGGAGGGTTCGTTCACCACGATTCCTTTTCCTTTAGCGAACACGAGTGTGTTAGCCGTTCCCAAATCGATCTCAAGGTCGGATGAGAAAAGGATGAAGAGAGAACGGACGTTCATGTAATAAAGTTTTGCCGATCCAATATTTTGGTGAGTCCCAGTATATCTGGAACCTGTCTGATGAGGAAGGACTCGGGAAATCCCCCACTGAGCGTAGCACATACATTGGACGGGCTTCAAATAAAACAAGGGTGAAGTCTCGCACTCGCGCCTGCGTGTTAAAATTAGAAAACGCATCTATAGGAGAGGTGGCCGAGTGGTTGAAGGCGCACGCTTGGAAAGCGTGTTTAGGGGAAACTCTAACGTGGGTTCGAATCCCACCCTCTCCGCCATGAATCCCTCCCCAGGCAAAGAGTTAACCCAGCATCCGGCCTTGGGTGTCAAGCATTGTCCTGAATCAGAAATCCTCACTCCAGGATCAGGAATGTGACACGCAGGCGATTCGTGATATACAATCACGGATGTTTTCTCATCGGAGGTCCCCGCAATGCGCCTTTCAATCTGTTTATGGTTCGTGTTTGCCGTCTGGACGACCATGCTCGAAGGCCAATCGCCTCGCCACCCTAACAGTCCACCATTTGGCCCATCGATTCCCAGGCTGTGGGTCGAGAAAGAACTCGCTGCCATGACTTTGCCGCCGAAGCGGCCAGAAGGTCACATCGTCTATGTCTCCTCCGAGTACTTTTACCGCATGCCTGGCCTTCCGATCTATAAGACCTATCCGGTTTACCATCCCGCTCGCGAGCCCAAAAAATATTTAGATTAGAGTGGTTGAAGCAGCAAGAGCCGGTGCTCACCTTTGATCCGTCCAACCTGAAGACGGACGCCGATTGGGTCCGGGCCGGGGAGACCGTCTTCAATGCGCCGACTTCCTTCGAATCCATTAGCGATGTTCGCGACCCGATCTGGTATGAGCGACTGAAGGTACCGCTCACAAAACAGGGCGCCGTGCCAGGTCACTACTATGTCGTCAGGAAGAAAGGTGAAGTCGAACTTGGCATCTTTGCCTGCGCAACGTGCCATAGCCGCGTGCTGCCCGACGGCACACTCGTGACGGGAGCGCAGGGTAACTTTCCCCTTGAGCCTGCTTACGGATACGGGCTCCGAAAGCACACCACCAAGGTTGTCGAGCCGTGGCTAGAGTCGGGTCTAAACTTCAGTCCTCAGGAAAGGAAGCGGCTCACCGGCGCATTGTATGAGCGTCCCCGCGAAGAAATCGCTTCCATTCACGAGGAAATAGTGCCGGGGCTGGTGATGCGACTTGGCTTCAGTTATCTCGACCCGCCGAAAATCGCCGATCTGATCGGACTCAAAGACCGGAAGTATCTCGATATGACGGCGCGGCTGGAGCACCGGTCAATCGGCGACGTGATGCGATACGGAGCAATGTCCGGGGGCACCAACTATTTCTTCTCGGCTACAGGTCCTGTTCCGGAAAAAAGTCTG
>JBBSHP010000501.1:0-4565 GCA_038232555.1 Bryobacterales bacterium | reverse complement strand
CTGCAGGATGTTGGTTCGTAAGCGCTATCAAGTCGATCATATCATCCTCCTTGCAAAAGGTGGGACCCATAACCGCTCAAACCTTCAGATTACCTGTCGCTCTTGCAATTCAGCGAAGCGCGACAGAGACCCGCTTGTGTTTGCACGACAACTTGGGAGGCTTCTCTAGCCTCCTATTTGTGATAGGAGGCTCCCATACCCAGCATCGTACAAGCGGGCACGTTGAACACCACGGCGTTGGTGGTCCCTGACCTATATGTTCAGATAGTTCCGCCGCAACAACTAAGCTTAAACGGTGTACCCTCAAATGTAATCGGTGTGATTGGCTCGGCCTCCTGGGGGCCAGTCGGCAAGCCGGTGGTCTGCGCTACCATGGCAGACTATGCGGCGCAGTTCGGTGCGATCCAGTCGCGCCAATACGACATGGGAACCATCGTTGCCACAGCGATGCTGCAGGGCGCTAACGCGTTCCGTTGCGTGCGGGTCACGGACGGCACCGAGGCGTCGGCTTCAGCGACATTGGGCACGAACTGGCTTACGCTGACCGGACTCTATACCGGCACCAAAGGCAACCTGATCACGGCTTCTTGGACTGCCGGCGCGCGGGCTGGAACGGTGCGGGTGGTGATCGGCATTCCCGGCCAGCCTGCGGAAATCTTCGACAACATCGGCCCTGGTCTGACCGCGAACGCGCTGGCTGTGGCCGCCGCTGCGGCGATCAACAATGGGGTCGGCGCTTTGCGGGGGTCGTCCAGCCTGGTGATCGCGAGTGCGGGTGCTGGCACAACGGCTCCGGCGCTCAATGCGAGCGTGACGCTGGTAGGCGGCACGGATGGCTCCGCTGTCACGGCCTCGCAACTGGTCGGCCAGGACACGCTGCCGCGCAAGGGCATGTATGCGCTGCGCAACACAGGCTGCGCCATCTTGGTCATGGCTGACCTGGATAACAGCGCGCAATGGACCGTGGTGGACGGGTTCGCGACCCTTGAGGTCATGTATGCGATCCAGGTCATGCCGGCTGGCGGGCTCGATACGCTTTCCTCAGTGACCGTCAAACAGGCGGCGGGGATCGACAATCCCTGGACCAAGTTGCTGCATGGCGATTGGGTCTGGTGGAACGATCCTGTAGCCGGACAGATAAGGCTTGTCTCGCCGCAAGGCTTCGTAGCCGGCCGGCTGGGCAATCTCAGCCCGGAGCAGAGCAGCTTGAACAAGCCGCTTTATGGGATCGTCGGCACACAGAGGTCGGGCCAGGCAGCATCGGGCCAGGTAGCGAGCTACAGCACGGCGGACCTTGCCGTGCTTGGGCAGGCCGGCATCGACGTGATCGCCAACCCGCAGCCGGGCGGCGCCTATTGGGGCGTGCGGTTCGGGCACAACTCGAGCACGGACGCGACCCGCAGCGGCGACAACTACACCCGCATGACCGATTACATCGCCACCACGCTGCAATCCGGCATGGGTCGCTACGTCGGCCAGGTGGTTAACCGCGATCTGTTTCGCAACATCCGCGCCACGCAAATCGACTTCCTGAGCTCGATGCTCGGGCAGGGACAGCTCGGCACACTGGACGGCTCGCTGCCGTTCTCGGTCGTGTGCGACCTGAGCAACAACCCGATCGCGCGCACCTCGCTCGGCTTCGTGCAGTCGGATGCGCAGGTCCAGTATCAGGCGATAAACGAGCGATTCATCGTCAATCTCGAAGGTGGAACGACTGTGAGGGTAGCGCGACAGACGCTGCCTGCCGGTCAGGTTGCGGCGTAGGAGCTGACACATGGCGGGGATCGCACAAACTCAAGGTAGCTTTGATACTGGGCGGCAAATTACGCTCGTGCTGATCGGCCCTTTCGGGCGGGTGGACTTGCCCAACGTGACTGGTTTTGACGCCAAGCAGCAGATGGCGACAGTCAAGGTAGATCGGCTGGACGGCGTGCAAATGAACGCCAGCTTGCCGAAAGGCTGGACGGGCAGTTTCGAGCTGGAGCGCGGTTCAGCGGTGATAGATGCGCTCTTCGACCAGATCGAGAACGCATGGTTTACCAGCGGATCGTATAAGGCCGGATCGATCTATCAGTATGTCGATGAAGCGGACGAGAGCGTGTCTACTTTTCAGTTCGACAACGTCGCGCTGACGCTCTCTGAGTCTGGCAACTGGAAGTCGGATCAGAGTGTGAAGCAGCGGGTAGACTTTGTGGCCAACCGCAGGCGGAGGGTTTAAGTGAGCGAGGCTAAAACGCCGAGTGCGGTCATAATCGCTGAGGCGAACGAGACGGCAATCGTCACCGATGCCAAAGGCCGTGTAATCGAAATCCGCCGGCTTCGCGGTCGCGCAATGGCAAAGTTCATCCGCGCATGCGGGCGCTCGGCCGACATCCAGACCTATTTCGGTGAAGCGGTAATCCGCGCTTCCGCCGTCTCAATCGACAATACGCCGGTTCCGGCCGCGGTCAATGAGGATCAGGTAGATAGGCTGTGGGACATGGTTGACCAGGACGCAGCAGCAGCGATCGCAACCTGGTTCACGGAGCAAGCGGAAAAAAACGCTTGACCGCATTTGATCCGCAACGGGAAGCTGAGAACGCAGAGACGACCGAGTGTTTATGGCTCGTGAAGAATGGCGTTCCGTTTGACGTAGCGTTCTCTCTCGATCAGGAGGAGCGGCTTGCTTGGGTTGTCATCTTCGGGCGATTTGAAGGCGGGGACTTTGATTGGATAAACCGCCGATGGAAGGACCGGACATGAGTTTCACGTTAGCCGGTTTTGCCGCTCACCTCGCCGCGATGGTGATTGAGGTCGAACACGAGACGAAAGAAGCTCTTGAGCGAGCGGCACAGCTCGTCGCAACCGAAGCGAAAGCCGAGATCGGCATCTATCAAGATGCTGCCGGCCCATTCGCGGAATGGCCAGAGCTTGCGGACAGCACAAAAGCAGATCGCGTTTCCAAGGGCTTTTCCGAGAACAAGCCTCTACTGCGAACCGGTGGTCTTCGGGACAGCATCGAGCATCAGGTTAGCGGGGATACCGCGCACGTGGGCTCGGATAGCGATGTAGCTGTCTATCAGGAGCTGGGCACAGCTCGTGGCATCCCGCCGCGGTCGTTTCTTGGCGGCGCGGCGTTCCGCAAAGAACATGAGATCAGGCAACTTGCTGGCGAATCAGCCGTGGCCGTAATCGAGGGGAAGAAGGCGGTCTAGCGCACAAGACCCATGGCCGAGTTCAATGCCCTCAATGCCGAATAGGTGGAGAGGGCAATGGCCTTGACTGCCTGGTCCGGATGCTCCCGGCAATGTGTGACCACCATCGCGATAATATTCGTCAGCCCCTCTTCGGATAGTGGCTGCACGATACTGCCACGTCGCGCCTTTACGAACGGCTGGTCTGCGTCAGACAGCGCGTCGCCGATGAATTGTACGACCTGCACTGACTTCGGTTGATTGTGGCTGTCCATAATTTCAGTGGCGGTCAAGCACACCAGATCGGCCCGCAACACTTGCGCCGCCGCTGCCGTCGCCCAAGCGAATCCAACAATCGCAAACAGGAAAGCCTTCATGGGATAACGGCCCAACAGAACAGCAACACTGCAATCGGGCCGAGCGCCAGCACGATTAAGAGCCATGCGAGTGTGGTCCAGAAAACCCGCCAAGGGCTGCTACGCTCGTACCAATTCAGGTTGCGCACACGCCAGCGCGGCGAGCCGCCGTCGTCTCGAAAGGCTTTGGAGGCATTTAAAAATCTGCGCATAGGAGGCATGTTACCACAATGAGCGATGTCTACAAGATTGGCATCGCGATTAGCCTCACTAACAACGTGTCGCAGGTTCTCGGTGTAATCGCCCGCGACATGATGGGCCTGAACGTCAAGGCCAAAGAACTCCAGGGTACGTTTAACCGGATTAAACTCGCGGCAGTCGGTGCGGCCGGCGTGATGGCCGGCACAGCCGTGTTGCGTGGCATGGGTCACCTTATCGAGCACGGACAAAAGCTGGTCCAGCAGCAGTCTTTGCTACTCCAGGCAGGCGTCAGTCAGCAGGACGTGGCATTCGCCACCGGCGAAGCCTACCGAGTGATGAATAGCGTCCTTGGTACAGGTGTTACCGAGAACCTCGAACTACTGGGCGATCTGCGCAACCGGCTCGGTGATATCCACGCGGCCGCGCAAGCTTTGCCGGAACTGGCAAAGGTCGGCGCCGTGTTGGCGGTCGGAACCGGAAAATCGGCCGCCGAGGCTGGTGATCAGTTCGCCCGCTTCCTTGAGTTGCGCGGCGCTCTGGTCAATCCGGTCACTGAGCAGATTGATCCGGCGCGGTTAAAGGAACAAGCGCGGCTTGGCGAGGCTATCGCAGTCGGGACCCGCTTTAAGGTGGGGCCTAGCGAATTGCTCGCGTTCCAGCAGCAGGCGCGAGCGGCAGGCGCGAGCCAGAGTGAGCAGGGCCTCATCAACATGGTGCCCTATATTCAGGCCGGCGGTGGACATCGTACCGGCACGCAGTTGAGTTCGCTACTCCAGCAGACCATCGGTGGGGTGATGACCAAAGCTGGAGCCCAGTTCTTCGAGCACGCCGGGCT
>JBBSHP010000500.1:0-4569 GCA_038232555.1 Bryobacterales bacterium | reverse complement strand
TGTTGCACCTCAGTGATAATGTCCCCTTAGTACCTCGATAGAAATGTCCCCAGAGACTGGACCAAGGAGGTCCGGTTGAAGAGGACATTAATGAGCGAGAAAGAAGTTCGGAAAGCCGGCATATTGGCGCGTGTAAAAGCGGACGAGTTGACCCAGGTTGAAGCGGCAGAGATGCTGGGTTTGAGCTATCGGCAGACCAAGCGGCTGTACCGCCGTTTTTTTGAGCGGGGCGGGGACGGTTTGGTACACGGAAACGCGGGGAAGCGGTCGAACCACAGTAAAGCGGCGAAGGTTCGAAAACGTGTTCTGGAGTTAGTGAAGAAACACTATGGCGGGGCATCCGGTGAGCGCTTCGGTCCGACCCTGGCTGCCGAGCATCTGGCGGAGGATCACGGGCTGGTGGTGGATGCCGAGACGCTGCGGCGCTGGATGCTGGAAGCGGATCTGTGGACACGCGAGCGGAAGCGAAAGCCGTACCGGCAAAGGCGTTTGAGAAGAGCGCATTTCGGCGAGCTGGTGCAGATGGACGGAAGCTTCGAGAATTGGCTGGAAGGGCGCGGCCCGCGAGGCTGTTTACTGCACATGGTGGATGACGCCACCAGCACCAGTTGGGCGACCTTCGCGGATGAAGAGACGACCTGGGGAGTGGCCGACACGCTACGGGCGTGGGTGGAGAAGTACGGGGTGCCGCGGGCCCTGTACGTGGACTGGAAAAACGTGTATCACTATCCACCAACAGCGCGGCAGAAACAGGAGGGCATTGTGCCGGTCTCGCAGTTCGGGCGTATGTGCGCGAAGCTGGGAATCCAGATAATAGGAGCAAATTCGCCGCAAGCGAAGGGTCGGGTGGAACGGGGCCATGGGACGCATCAGGACCGGTTAATCAAGAAAATGCGTTTGCAAAAGATTGCAACGTACGAGGCTGCCAATCGTTTTCTGGTGGATCCGTATTTGCCGGGGCACAACGCGAAATACGCGGTGGAGGCGCGCGATAAGGCGGACTTTCATCACCCAGTGGATGCGCGTGTGGACTTAGACCAGGTGTTTTGCCTGGAGCATGAACGCAAAGTGGGCCATGATTGGGCGGTGCAGTACGGTAGCCGCTGGTTGCAGATTGAAGCACAGCAGAAGACTCCGGTGAGTGCCGGGCACACGGTGGTGGTACGGCAGCATCGGGACGGCTCCGTGACACTGCGTTTTCAGGACAAGCTCCTGAAATGGCATGAGGTAGCGAAACGGCCCAGCCCACCGGCACCGCTGCCGAAGAGGAGAGTGGTGACTCGGCCCAAGCCAGCGCCGGAACATCCCTGGCGGCAACCGATTGTCGCGTCACAGCAGCGATGACATCCGACATCGAAAGCGCGTACGCCTCCCGTTGGTCGGTGCTGAATTGTCGGCGCGGGTGGGATGAAAGCAAACCTTTCCTTGAAGGAGAGAACGTTGCAGCTTGGGGCTTCGTCGCACCTCCCGTTGGTCGGCCATGAATAGGGCTTACGGGCTGAGATGAAAATCAAAACCTTTCCATGAAGGTAAACCAAACTTCAACTACCTGAAGCTGTTTGCGCCTCCCGTTGGTCGGTGGCGCGAAACTATCAAAATAGGGACGTTTCTATTGAGGTGAAACAGGGGACATTTCTATCGAGGCTTGACAGCAAAATTATCAGAGTTGTTTGCATTTATAATGAGGCAAGTGGGTCGTCTTCGCGTCGTTACATCTGCCCTGGCATCAATTGGACTTTTCCTAGGCTTTGATGTGCACGGAATTCATCTCGTAGACCAGGCACAATCCGCTGGTCTGAATGGGGTAAACACCAATGGCGGAAAAGCTAAGAAGGATTACCTCCTGGAGACCACCGGAAATGGCGTAGCTATCTTCGATTTCGATGGAGATGGCTTCAACGACGTCCTGATCGTGAATGGTACAAAGCTGAAGCGGGATCCTGCTGAACCGCCCGCAACTGTCCAGTTGTATCGAAACGACGGGAAGGGACACTTCACCGATGTTTCCGCCAAATCCGGATTCACGACGGAAGGCTGGGGTCAAGGCGTGTGCGTCGGCGATTACGATAATGACGGCCGCACCGATCTACTGATCACGTACTACGGACACAACCGTCTGTATCACAACGAAGGCGGCGGCATTTTTCGGGAGGTGACGGCCCCGGCGGGGCTGCCGGTAAGTAGTACGCGCTACGGCTCCGGATGCAGTTTCTTCGACTATGATCGCGACGGAAAGTTGGATCTGTTCGTGGCCAGCTACGTCGATCTGGATCTGGACAAGACACCCAAGCCAGGCCAGAATGACTTTTGCGTCTGGAGGGACATGCCGGTGGCTTGCGGACCTCGAGGACTCCCGCTCGCACACAACATTCTTTACCACAACAACGGCGATAGGACGTTCACGGACGTTTCGGACAAATCCGGTATTCTGAAACCGGGCGGCCGGTATGCCCTGGGTGTGGTTGCGGCGGATTTCGACAATGATGGTTGGCCGGATATTTACGTAGCCTGCGACCAGACTGCCAGCTTGCTTTATCGCAACCGCCACGATGGAACGTTCGAGGAGCGAGGGGTTGCGGCCGGGGTCGCTTACAATTCGGACGGCCAGTTGCAATCCGGGATGGGCGTGGCGGTGGCCGACTACGACGGCAATGGATTTCTGGATATCGCCAAAACCAATTTTTCCGGAGATCTGCCGTCGCTCTTCGCTAACGACGACGGCAAATTTTTTACCGATATCTCGCAGCAATCGGGCCTCGCAGCAAACCATCTGCTTGGCTGGGGCATTGCCTTTATCGATCTGGATGACGATGGCTGGAAAGACCTGGTGATCGCGAACGGCCACGTTTATCCGGAAGTTGAGGGAGCGGCAATTGGCGAGCATTACCGGCAAAAGACGCTGTGTTACCGCAACCTCGGGAATCGGCGGTTCGCGGATGTAACGAATGACGCAGGACCGGCGTTCCAGCAATTGCGTCCGGCGCGCGGACTGGCGGTGGGCGATCTGGACGGCGATGGAAGACCTGAGATCTTGATCGTCAATATGAACGACAAGCCGAGCCTGTTGAAGAACGAAGGAGTGCACCAGAACTTCTTGTATCTCTCATTGGTCGGGACCAAGTCCAACCGAAGCGCGATTGGCGCGAGAGTTAGCGTCGAGTCAGGCGGGCGGAGGCAAATCGACGAGGTGATGAGTGGGGGAAGCTTCTATTCTCAAAATGACCTATCCTTGCACTTCGGTCTGGGCGGGACTGCACAGGCGGACCGCATTGAAGTCCGCTGGCCCAGCGGGTTGATTCAGGAGTGGAAAAATGTGAAGGCGAACCAGAAACTGAAGCTGGTCGAAGGCTCGAAATAAGGTTCTGGTCCAAATTCCGGGTTTAGCCAAGTCGGCTGGTTTCGTCCTGTTGAAGAAGAGGGTTTCCGATCAGGCAGCCAAGGCAGCTTGCCAAATCTCCGGCATCCTCACTTGTCTCCGCCGAGCTTGCATGTTTTGAACTGGGCCGGCCCCTGTCAATCTTTGCCGCCAGTTCGATTCCGCGAATCACAACCGCTGCGTTGCGGACGCTTCTCAGGCCCAGTATCGGACGAAGCCGTTGCTTCACGCGCCGATGATCAGGCGGGAAAAGTGCCAAGGTAATTGCGGATCTCATCCCGCACTCGCCAAAACGCCGCGAGGCGCTCCTCTTCGGAGCCTTGCACAGCAGCCGGATCGTCAAAATTGTGATGAATCCGGTTTGTGTGGCCGGGATAGATCGGACAGCTCTCTTTTGCGTTGTCGCAGACCGTCAGGACGTAATCGAAACTCTGACCGGCAAATTCATCGACGGACTTGGAGCGCTGTCCTGAGATGTCGATCCCAAGCTCCTTCATGACCGCGGTTGCTTCCGGCCGGACCTGGCTCGGTTTCGTGCCGGCACTCTCAACATTGAAGCGCTCGCCGGCATCATACCGAAGTAAGCCCTCCGCCATCTGGCTTCTTGCTGAATTTCCGGTGCACAGGATGAGCACCCGCTTCTTATCTGCCATGAGCAATTTCCTTCTCCGCATGAGGAACTACAACGTCAGCGGAACTTTGGGGAAGCGACGGGACGAGCCATCGAAATAGAAACGTCGCTGCAAAAGCTCCCGCGAGTTGCACAACGATGAATCCGGGAGCGTCTGCCGGCCGGATGCCGGCAAATGTGTTTGTAAAAGACCTGGCCAGGGTAACAGCCGGATTTGCAAAAGAGGTTGAGGCGGTAAACCAGTAAGCACCGGAATATACGCGCCAACCGCGAACGGCACCGCCGAGGAGCGAAGCCGAAAACAACCCCGGGTGACCGAGAGCAGACCGAAGGTAGCAACAAACTCGCTGAAGAGTTGCGCTGCGCCGGAGCGCTCATGCTGAGAGATTTAAAAGACTACCGGCTGAAAGCCGGTAGAATCCTTGCGACTGAAAGTCGAGGTTGCGGCTGAAGCCGCCTGAAGTCTGCTCCGGCTGAGAGCCGGCTCAAGGCTTGGTGGGCGCTGTGATTTTGAAACCCTCTTCGTCGTCGTCCCACTTTTGGTTCTGGATATAGGCTTTGA
>JBBSHP010000499.1:0-4570 GCA_038232555.1 Bryobacterales bacterium | reverse complement strand
GTACCGGCTGGTCCGGGCAACGGAGGCGTGTGGCCCAAGGTAGCTGAACGGCGCACCGCGCTGCAGGGACGCAACTGGTGCCCGCACCAGCATCCACGCTTCATCCTCACCTTACGGGCCATTGACTGGCAATCATCACGACTTCGCGGCAAAACAGGGCAGATTGGGGCTTAAACCCAGACTTTTGTCGCTTTTCACCCCTCAGAATCGGCACTTTCGGAGCGTCATTGCGGAGTGCATCGAAGGCAACCAAGCTGAGCCGACGGTGCCGTAAGGAGCGTACACGTCAGCCCGGCGTCTGATTGTAAATGTCTGGATTAAAGGATGTTACGCCAGCGACGACAGTGTGCGTTCCGTGCATCCGGTGTTCGCGATGACGCTCTCAATCTCTGTTCCGAACGACGGAATCTGGCGCTCCGGCCCCTTTTTATATCCCGACAAAACTCGAAGCGTGCCACGTGCTTCCGAATTACGCCTAGGAACATGCCAGATAGGCGTTTCGAAACCCGCCAGTTACCGTGAAGCTCCGAACAGATACCACTCGATTCCTCCGATAAATCCGCGCTTCGGTGCCGCCACCAGGGCGATCTCCTGGTAAACCGTGCTGGTGATGTTTGTTAGTTGTAGAAAAGGCCGAATGCGCCCTGCACCGTAAGCCGCGGAGGCGTCCCATATGGCGTAGGGGCTGGCGCCAACTCTGTCTTTGACGCCGAGTCTTGTCCGCGCAATCACGTTTTTCGCGATCATACCCCGCCACTCGGCCACGGCGTTATGGACCGGGTAGTTCGCGGTGTATTTGCTCAAGACAATCCCAGGTGATTGATTGAGTCCGCGCAATGCGCTGAAGCTTACGGAGATATGCTGGCCTGGGCGGGGCTCGTATGCCACCGATGTTTCAATCCCAGTGAAGTGAAGCTTATCGAAATTCGTCGCCTGATAAATACCACCTGCGGCGGGCTGAACGAAGTCTATTACGTTCGAATCGCGGCGCTGAAAGACGGTAGCTGACGCGTGCAGCTTTGTTGTGAGCCACGCGTCAACTCCGGCCTCATAACTGGTGGCGCTTTCGGGCTTGAGGTTCGGGTTACCCAGATTTCGGGGATCGTGATAGTAAAGATCTGTGTAGCTGGGCAATCGGA
Organism: Bryobacterales bacterium; assembly: GCA_038232555.1. Taxonomy (GTDB): domain Bacteria; phylum Acidobacteriota; class Terriglobia; order Bryobacterales; family Bryobacteraceae; genus JBBSHP01. The sequence goes on along the minus strand of JBBSHP010000499.1, from coordinate 3,431 downwards.
ATGCGCGGCTGGCTGCAGCGCGCACTTTGAATCGTGGCAAGAGCCACGCTGCCCCGCTGAGAGAAGGGCTTGTCACGACGGAATGGGCTCCATAAACCTCTTCACGAATTCCCGCTGACAGGGAATACCGGCGCACTGAACGCAGATCGTAAAAGATGTAGCCGCTTCCACGCTTCCGGCTGTGCGCCAGCAGATTTGTGCTGTTGACCGATTCAGACAGACCGTCAAGGCCATAGCTTATGACCGCGTGCAAAGGCAGATTGTCGTGGCGGCGGACATTGCCCTGCCAGCTCTCGTCCTTATGCCGATTGGAGAAAAACGATGGATTATCCCGGATATAAACGTAGAGGTCCGTGTGTTTGCGAAATGCGAAGCTGGCTTCCGTTTTCCCTCCGAGGTTCTGATGAACGGAGCCAAACCAGGTCTTGACGCGCTCCCATTGGGGTTCCTTAACACCATAGAAGTTGTTGGCCCCAAACGGCCTGTCGCTGTATGCGAACAGGAGACTGGTTGCGCCGAGGCGGGACTTCAGCGTACTCAAGAAGCCCAACGACAGGTTCCGATAATCGCGGTCTGCGGTGAAGCCGGATGAAAAATCGCGCGCGAGCGATAATTCTTCCTGCCACCATGATGTGCCGAAAGTCGCAACCGCGTGTTGTTCATTCAAACCAAAGTTGCCCATACCGGCCAGCAAACGGAACTCGCCTTGCGAGATCGGCTCTGTCCGAATGTTGACGACTCCGCCAATGGCGTCTGATCCATAAAGAGCCGACCCGGAGCCCTTCAGGACTTCAATGCCGGAGATCATCTCGAGCGGGACCGGTACATCCAGATTGAAGTGCCCCGTTTGAACGTCATTGATACGGAGACCGTTCAGGAGCACGAGTGTCTGCCCGAAAGTTGCGCCGCGAATCGAAAGGTCGGCCTGTAACGCTCCGGGCGCGCGCTGCTCGAGATCGAGGGCCGAATCGAGTTCCAGCAGCTCGAACCAGGAATTAAAAAGCGGACGCTGCTTCCCGGGAATACCGAGAACGTTGATGTCGCGATCAGCTTCCGCTAGCGGCACAGGCTGTGCGGTACCTGTCACGATCAAGCTCTCCGCTTGCGGCGCCGGCATAGTTTGAGGCGTGGCTGTCTGCCATGCAGAACACAGCCGCGCAACAATCACCGCGAGGATGAATATTCTCATGGAGTCATTCAACGTACCAGTCGAGCAACCCATCCTCCGCCGGATCGGGGGATTCATCCGGTTCTGGTTGCCGACATGGCGCAATTTGAGAGCGCCCAGCCCAACAACAAGAGCGAAAGAACAAAACTGGATCCTTTCATGGTCAACAGCACATCCCGCCCTCCAGCCAAGAAGTCATTTCGCGCGCAAGGCGTAAAAACAAATTTCCGTCGTCGACGGGAGCTCTCTATTTTACTACCTCCGGAAGCCGAAATCGACATGGAGGAACTGGAGAAACTGTGCGCGATGCAGTGCACCGACAAGGAAATAGCGGCTTGGTTCAACGTGAGTACCCCCACGATCGAGCGTCGGCGAAAGACGACTGAGTTTAACGACTTGATGGACCGGGGCAAGGCCAAGGGCCGGGTGTCCTTGCGGCGCAGTTTGTGGAAGATTGCCAACGCGGGCAATCCTGCCGCGAATATTTTCCTGTCCAAGCACCTGCTGGGATACCGCGACTTTCTGAACACCGAGCACAGCGGTCCGGCGGGTGGACCGATCCAGATCGCCGCCAGACCGGACTTCACTCAATTGAGCGATGAGGAATTGCGCCAGCTCCGAGCAATTGCTGTCAAAGCCACGCTGCCAAGGTCATTGTGATGCAGCGCTGTCACCAGAGGGATCTGAGCGGCCACGTGGTGGAGCAGGGCGGCTGGGAGTATTTGCGTCTTCCGGCGGAGTACGAGGTCGGCAGCCGCGTCACTTCGACAGGCTGGACCGATCCACGCACTGAAGTTGGCGAGTTGCTCTGGCCGGAGCGTTCCGGCAGGACAGAGATCGAGAGTCTCAAGCGTAGTCTCGGGAGCTATGGCGCGGCGGGCCAACTCCAGCAACCGCGCCGCAGGCGGTGGCATCGTGAAGGAGCACTGGTGGCGGTACTGGCGGCCCCGAGGCGTCTCTCTTCCGCCCGTCCCGGTCAGACTGCCAGACGGCTCAATGGCGCAAGTGGATGCGGTAGAACTACCTGGGATTTCAACCAGCAAGTCCAGAGTTGGGATATGGCGTTCAAAGATCTCCACACCTCGGACTTCGTGGTTGGCCAGGTATGGGTGGGATTCGGCGCCGATCGCTTCCTGATCGATCAGGTGCGGGATCGGCTGAACTTTCCCGAAACGCTCGACGCAGTTCGCGAGTTGACGCGCAAGTGGCCGAACGTCCGAGATAACCGGATTGCGTAAGGTCGTCAAAAGTAGACCGCCGACTCGCAGAGGAGCGACACCTCAATGGAGGGCTGCACGGCGTCCCGAGCGGCTTGCCGGGGTTGGAATCAGATGTCCGCGTTCATCTGCAAGTTCTGTGGCGCGTCGGTCACGGTCGCAGACACGGTCCAATAAATCGTGACGCCGTCGCCACTTGGCTGCTCCATCCGAAGTAGAACAGTAACCCCGCACGACCTGATAGACCGCATCAACAAACTTCCGAAATGGGCCAGGGACTAACTCATGAACATCGAACGTTCATTGGCGCACCCGAGGTCTAGGAACTCACGTTTCTGCGGGATCAGAACAAGGCATTGATCATGCTCTGAGCATCGAATCCACCCGGCTTTACTCTTGAAGTTGTGAAACCTATTCCTGTAGAGAGCGAAGCGGAGTTTGAACGGTTGTTGGACCATATCGCATTTGAGACCTTTCGAGCACACGACCACTGGTCTGTTTTGAGCGGCCTGGATGCGGCAATGGCGGAATACGAAACGGAGATGATCCAGAGTCAAGGCTTCTGGGCTTACACTATGAACGCGCATCGTGACACAGTTTTGTTCCATCTTACTCGCCTTTATGACCAGAGGGCTGGTGCGCTCAGTCTCGGAAGTTTTCTAATGACCGTCAAGGCTCAGTCCTCATATTTCACCCAAGAATGCTTCCGGCGACGGTTGGCAGGGAATCCCTATGTTGAAGGGCTCGTTACTTCCGTTCGGAGCATAGACGAGACCCAACTGCAACAAGAAGTTGATGAGGTGTCAAAATCTGACCCGCTGGTTTCTCCTTTAGTAGCACTCCGCAATAGATACATTTCTCATCGAGATGCTCACCTGGTGCGACTCGCCGCATTGTCGTCCCTTGATGGCCTCACGGTCGAGAGCGTTGACGCACTTCTGAACAGGGCGATCAACATTGTGAACAAGTACAGTCGGCTGTATCGAGCATCAAGCTATGGATCGAAAACAGTTGGAGCAGACGATTATAAGAACCTGTTCCGGCTT
>JBBSHP010000498.1:0-4587 GCA_038232555.1 Bryobacterales bacterium | reverse complement strand
TAGGGGCCCGCATTCTTGCAGCGGTGGATTGTCTCGACGCGGTAGCTTCCGACCGGCAATACCGGAGGGGATTGCCGCTCGACGACGCCATGAGCGTGGTGATGTCGGAAGCGGGCAAATCTTACGATCCAGCCGTGGTCGCGATCCTACACCGGCGCTATCGTCAACTGGAGCAGATGGCCCAAACGCATCACTTAGATAAAGCCAGACTCTCCACCGATCTGAAGATCGAGAATGGGCGCGAGCCTGCCTCTGGCTTCGAACTCGCGCCTGCCGGCCCAGCCCCCAGCCCGGCCCCCAACGGCGATTTCCTGCACTCGATTGCGGCTGCTCGGAACGAAGTTCAGGCTCTGTTTGAGATGTCCCAGGATCTGGGTAATTCGCTGAGCTTGATCGAGACGCTCGCGGTAGTGGCCCGGAATCTCAAGCGCATTGTGCCCCATAATTCGATTGCCATTTACATCCTCCGCGACAAGAAGTTGATTCCCGAATATGTCAGCGGTGACGACTTCCGGTTGTTCTCCTCTTTGGAGATCCCCGTCGGGAGGGGGTTGTCCGGTTGGGTAGCCGAGAACCGCACATCGATCGTCAATGGAAATCCGTCGGTGGAACCCGGTTATCTCAATGCTCCGGAACAGTTCAGCGTACTTCGCTCCGCACTGGCTGTGCCTTTGGAAGGGCTGAGCGGCGTGGTCGGTGTGTTAACCCTGTATCACACTGCGAAGGATGCATTTACGCGGGACCACCTCCGGATCGTGCTCGGTCTAAGCGCGAAAATTTCGCTCGCCATTGAGAATGCTCTGAAGTTCCGGCAGGTGGAGTGCTCGGCCAGCACCGATTATCTGACGGAACTCCCCAACGCGCGTTCCCTGTTCCTGCACCTTGAAAATCAGATCGCGCGCGCCAAACGCAGCGATGGCAAGCTCGCTGTTCTGGTCTGCGACCTGAATGCATTCAAGCAGGTTAACGATCGTTACGGTCATCTGGAGGGCAACCGCGTCCTCCAGCGCATCGCCAAAGGGATCCAGTCGCATTGCCGCGACGGCGACTTTGTCGCGCGGCTGGGGGGCGATGAATTTGTCCTTGTTTTGCCGGGCTTCGATCCCAGCTTTCTGGCTCAAAAGATCGAGCAACTTGGCCGCATGGTCGCCGAGGTAGGAATGGAAGTCTGCGGCGAACAACTAGTCTCTCTGAGTGTGGGCGCGGCGTTCTACCGATTACACGGTGAGGATCCCGAGCAACTGTTGACCGTAGCCGACCGGCGCATGTATCAACAAAAGGGCCTCTATCGCCAAGGTCTTCCCATTCCCGTGACAGCCTGGCTATACGAAGCAACGTCAACTATACAGTAGCGAATCACTTCAAACCAGTTCTCGAAACCCATTCGCCTTCATTCGCGTGTATTCGCGGCTATAATAAGAGCCTTACAGTCCACATGCCCCGTATTGTCCGTTGCTCTCTGATTCAAGCCACCAACGCCGCCTCCCCTGACCTGCCCCTCGATCAAGTAAAAGAAGCGATGATCGAAAAGCACTTGGGCTATATCCGGCAGGCCGCCGAACAAGGCTCGCAGCTCACCTGCCTGCAGGAGATCTTCTACGGCCCGTATTTTTGCGCCGAACAGCAGACGCGCTGGTACGATTTTACGGAGCCCATCCCCGATGGCCCGACCGTTCGTTTAATGCAGGATCTCGCGAAGAAGTACCGCATGGCGCTGATCGTTCCCATTTATGAGCGTGTTCAGGAGGGCGTTTATTACAACACTGCCGCGGTGATTAACCAGGAAGGCACGTATGTGGGAATGTACCGCAAAACTCACATCCCGCACGTTGCGCCCGGCTTTTGGGAAAAATTTTACTTTCGTCCCGGCAACCTGGGCTACCCGACTTTCGATCTCGGATTCGCTCGTATCGGCGTGTACATCTGCTATGACCGGCACTTTCCAGAAGGCGCCCGCGCCCTCGGCCTCAACGGCGCGGAGATAGTATTTAATCCATCCGCAACCGTCGCCGGTCTCAGTGAACATCTTTGGAAGCTCGAGCAGCCCGCCCACGCTGTAGCGAATGGATACTATATCGGGGCCATCAACCGCGTTGGCGTGGAGGCACCCTGGAACATCGGCGAGTTTTATGGATCCAGTTATTTCTGTAATCCCCGTGGGCAAATTATTGCGCAAGCGGCGCGCGATAAAGACGAGGTTTTGACCACCGATCTCGATCTCGACATGATCGGCGAAGTGCGTAAGACCTGGCAGTTTTACAGGGACCGCCGTCCCGACATGTATGGGGAGCTGGTGCAAGCTTGACGGCGCAGGTATTCCCGGATCTACATCCTCCTTTCTTGCCGCAGGAGGCTCTGGTGGAGGCGAATCGCTGTTTGTTCTGCGTCGACGCCCCTTGCACTGTAGCTTGCCCTACTCACATCGATGTCCCGCGCTTCATCAAGAAAATCGCTTCGGGCAATCTGCGTGGCTCCGCGGCAACTATTCTGGATGCGAACATACTTGGTTTGAGTTGTTCGCGCGTGTGTCCCGTGGACGTGCTCTGCGAAGGGGCCTGCGTCATGCATCGCTATAACAAACAGCCCATCGAGATAGGGCGGCTGCAGCGTCACGCCATGGATTACTTTTACGATGCGGGAGCGAAGCTGCCGCTGACAGCCACGAACTCCAAAAACAGGCGAGTGGCCTGTGTCGGCGCCGGGCCTGCCTCGCTTTCCTGTGCGGCCGAACTGCGCCGGCAAGGATTTCCCGTCACGGTTTTCGAAGCCAGGGATGTGCTCGGCGGCCTGAACACGTATGGCGTGGCGGAGTACAAGTTCCGGCCGTCGGACAGCTATAAGGAAATCGAATTCATCCGCTCGCTGGGAGTTGAATTCCGAACAGGTCAAGCGCTCGGCGAGCAGCTATCGCTCAACCGCCTGGAGGCCGAGTTCGATGCTATCTTCCTCGGCCTGGGACTTGGTCCGACGGAAAAGCTGAATATTCCAGGCGAGGAAGTCCCGGGAGTGGTTGATGCGGTTCGATTTATCGCTGACTACAAGCTGGGCCGAAGAGTTTTTGTGGGAAGGCGTGTCGTGGTCATCGGTGGCGGGAACACCGCCATTGATGCGGCAATAGCCGCGCGCCTGCTCGGCGCCGAAGAGGTAACCATAGCGTACCGGCGCGGGCCCGCCGAAATGTCGGCCTTCGCCTTTGAATACGAACACGCCAAGCAGACCGGCGTTCGATTCCTCTGGAATGCCGCGCCGGTTCGAATTCAGGGGTCGGAGTGCGTGCAAGCCATTCAGTTCAATGGCGTCCACATGCTATGCGACATGGTCATTGTTGCCATCGGCCAGTCCAAGCTTACGAAGCTGTTAGGATCTGAGCGGAATTTCGAGTTCTCAAATGGCCGCATCGTCACCGATCCGCTGACCGGGCGCACTGCCAACCCGAGGTATTTCGCGGGCGGCGATTGTGCCAATGGCGGCCGTGAAGTGGTGGATGCCGTGGCCGAAGGCAAGCGTGCTGGCCGGGCTATCGCGGAGACGCTGCGTGGCTGATCTCACCACCAACTTCGCGGGCGGTATCCGCTGCCCCAATCCTTTTTGGCTGGCCTCCGGACCTCCCGCCAACTGCGGCGACCAGGTCATGCGCGCGTTCGACGCCGGCTGGGGCGGCGCGGTTTGGAAGACTATTGGCGAGCCCATCGTAAATACCACCTCCCGCTACTCTTCCGTTGATTGGAACGGGCAGCGCATGATGGGCCTGAACAACATCGAACTGATTTCGGATCGGCCCATCGCGGTCAATTTGCGCGAGATTGCCGAAGTGAAGAAGCGCTATCCGCATCACGCCGTCATCGCGTCGCTGATGGTAGACTCCAAGCGCGAGACCTGGCACGATATTGTCCGCCGCGCGGAGGATGCCGGGTCCGATGGGCTGGAGTTGAACTTCGGCTGCCCGCACGGGATGAGCGAGCGCGGGATGGGGAGCGCCGTAGGGCAGGTGCCCGAGTACGCCTGTATGATCACCGAGTGGGTGAAGGAAGTGGCTCGGACCCCGGTGTTAGTGAAACTGACTCCGAATATTTCGGACATTCGGACCACCGCCCGAGCCGCTAGCCGGGCGCGCGCCGATGGACTGTCCGCCATCAACACGATTAATTCCATCACGGGAGTGGATCTCGACACTCTGCAGCCGCGGCCAAATGTGGACGGCCTCTCCGCGCATGGCGGATACTGTGGGCCCGCCGTAAAGCCGATTGCCCTCCACATGGTGCAGCAGATCGCGTCCGATCCTGAAGTACGGCTGCCGGTCTCGGGCATAGGAGGCGTTTCCACTTGGCGCGAGGCCGCCGAATTCATTCTCCTCGGCTGTGGAACCGTGCAGGTCTGCACCGCTGCCATGCATTATGGGTTCCGGATTGTTGAAGACATGATCGACGGCCTAAGCAACTGGATGGATGACAAGGGCTTCGCCACCATCGAGGATTTCCGGGGCAAGAGCCTGCCGCGGGTCACCGAGTGGAAGCATTTGAACCTGAATTATAAGATCGTGGCCCGCATCCACCCGGACAAGTGCATCGGCTGCGAACTCTGTTATAC
>JBBSHP010000497.1:0-4588 GCA_038232555.1 Bryobacterales bacterium | reverse complement strand
CCATAGGTGAGCCACGAGCCAAGCGAGGGCCGGCCCACTTGGCTGTGGCCGGTATTCATCATCAGCAGCGACGGCTCATGATTGGGGATATCGGTATATACCGACCGCACTACACAGATGTCATCGGCGCAGGCTCCCACGTGCGGAAACAGTTCGCTCACCTCGAGGCCCGAGCTTCCATATTTCTTGAATTGGAAGGGCGAGCGCATCAAGGCTCCTGTCTTCCGCTCGGTGGCGACGAATCCGCCCGGGAGCGGTTGACCGTGATACTTGTCGAGCATCGGCTTGGGGTCGAAGCTGTCTACCTGCGAGAGTCCCCCATTCATGAAGAGGAAAATCAAGCGCTTGGCCTTGGCAGGGTGATCGAGAGTACGGACCGCCTCATTCCCGCCGCCTTGAGCTAAGGTCTGCCCCACCATTCCGGCGAAGGCCAGCATGCCAAAGCCATTCCCGATGCGGCATAAAGCGTCACGGCGAGTGGTAGGTCTCATACTCCGCATGTTTCCTTAGTCTACAAACAGAAATTCGCCGGAACTGAGCAGGACCTTCGCGTAACGGCCTAAAACCGTCACGGGGAGTAATTTCTCCGGTGGGTTTGCCTTCACGCCAGGGATCATGCCAGCCATCATGCCTTCACCCGAGATGCCCTCCAGGTTTTCCACCGACTCCGGTTTTGGCGCTGGCTCTGCCTCGGCGCTTCCGTTTTCCTTAGTCGCCTTCTCATTTGCGACGCTTCGTTCGCGATATCCGCGCATCGGCTCGGCCTTCAGATAATCCAGTCCTCCGGCAAGCTCTGCCGCGGAAGGTTCCCGGCCGAAGATGAACCGATAAAGCTTCAAAATTCGCGTGCGAGTGTCATCTTGATCCGCGGTCACTCGTCGCACCGCCAGTTCGGCCTGCTGCTGGACGAAATCGCTGTTCATCAAGAATAGGCGCTGCAACGGTACTGTGGTTGCGAACCTCTTCTCAGCTGAGATGCCGGGAGAAGGGAAGTCAAAGAGTTGCAGGTAATCGTCCAGCTTGTACCGGCTGACTTTCCCGTACACCGTGCGCCGCTTGTAGGAGGGATTGAGATCGCCTGACGGGCCGCCGAGTTTCGGATCCAGGTCGCCTGAAATCGAGAGCAGGGAATCCCGAATCTCCTCGGCATCCATGCGGTGCCTGTTCGCCCGCCAGTAGAGCCGGTTGCCGGCATCCTTCTCAGCCCCGGCGTTGGAGCTGCCGTTGCCCAACAGGTAAACGGAACTGAGCATGATTTCGCGATTGAGTTTCTTGATGGATCGCCCGTTCTCGATGAACCACAGCGCCAGGTATTCCAGCAGTTCCGGATTGCTGGGCCGTTCCCCCGCCACGCCGAAGTTGCTGGGCGAATCGACCAGACCCGTTCCGAAGTGCTGTTTCCATACGCGATTGACAATGACGCGGGCCGTAATAGGCTGCTCAACGATCGCCTCTGCCAGTTGCAGGCGTCCGCTTCCATTGGTGAACGCCTGCGGGTCCCCATTGCTCAAGATCGCCGGAAAGCGCCGCGGCACTTCAGCACCCAGGTTGTAGGGATTACCGCGCAGGCTCACTTTGAGATTCACTGGCTTGCTGTCATCGGCGACGCCGTGCACGAACGGAAAGGTAGACGGACCGGACTTCTTCAAGACGTCGATGTCGTCCCGCAAGACCTGGAGATAGGCGCGGCGATCCGCGCTCAAACGCCGCTCCAGGCTCCATCCGCGAAAAGCGAGCAGGCCCGGCTTGATGCGCTCGCTGGTTTGCGCAGGATCGAACCCTTCCCCGAGATCGCGCGCGAACACGTCGGTCCAAAGATTATTCTGATCCGATTTAAGGGACTTCAATTCGAGGTTGCAGCCCGGACAGAAATCTTCATTCGTGACAAAGTCGCTCGGAAGCTTGCCCGGCTTCTTTTTCTTAGTTCCCAGCAGGGCTTTCGCGGTGATGATCTCGTTCTCTTCCTTGATGTCTTTGCGGGCGAACATCACGTCAACCAGGGTGGCTTGAAACTGGTCAGCCAGTTTCTTCGCCTCATCCGCTGTGCCGCCCCGCTTGATCAGCTCCTGCCAGTCCTTCAGGTATGGGTAAAACCTGGGAGGCTTGGCGAGGAACTTGATCCAGCGCTCCAGCAGTTCAGGATCGACTTTGCTCTCATCGATCACCTTAGCAACGTCTTCCTTCGGTTCGCCGCTGATCTTCCAAGCGGCTAGCATATACTTCGATGCCTGCAGTGACAGACTCTCGCCGAGTTGCGTGCTTTCAGTGCTGAGGAAGTCGGCCAGCAGCTTTTCCCTTTGCTCTATCCGCTTCTCACGCTGCTTGGTCTCTTCCACCACGCTCTTGGGAACCTGTGGATATTCGTGATAAACAGTGTTCACAAACACACCTGCCAGCGCGTAGTAATCTTTGGTGGAAATCGGATCGTACTTGTGATCGTGGCAGCGGGCGCATGCGACCGTAAGCCCGAGGAACCCACGGGAAACTACATCCACCTTGTCGTGGCGTTCGTCCGCCCGAGTGATTTCGGCAGCACCGTTATCGTAGTACCAGGGGCCAAGTCCTAGAAACCCAAGTGCCGGCAGCAGGCGAGCGCGGCTCTTCTCCTCCATGAGATCCGCGGCGAGTTGCGCCTTGACGAACACATCAAACGGCAGGTCGTCGTTGAAAGCCTGGATCACCCAGTCCCGGTAAAGGTACGCATTGGGATACGCCTCGTAGCCGCGCTTCATCTCGGCCAGGCTGCGATAATCGTCCTCTCCGTAACGGGCCACGTCCAACCACATGCGACCCCAGCGCTCCCCGTAGTGCGGGGACGCCAGTAGCCGGTCGACCACCTTTGCGAATGCATCAGCCGAGTTGTCCTTTTGGAAGCTGTCTAATTCCTCAGGCGTGGGTGGCAGACCCGTGAGGTCCAAGCTGGCCCGTCGCAACAGAGTACGGGGGTCCGCAGGCGGAACCGGTTGGATGCCCGCTTTTTCAAGTCTCGCCAAGACGAACCGGTCGATATCGGTCTTGGCGCGGGGATCCGCGTTTACAGGCGTGGGCGGCTTTCGGAGCGGCTGAAACGACCAGAATCCGCGCTGCTCGGGCTGGATGGAAAACCCATCGGACGCGGTGCGTGCAACCGGCAGCGTGGAAGTTTCGGGCCAAATCGCGCCGGCTTTCACCCAGAGGGCCAGACCCTCAATCTGATCCGGAGTCAGTTTACCGCCCTTGGGCATCTTCAAATCCGGGCGGCTCTGCTTAACCGCGATCACGAGTAAACTCTTGTCCGGATCACCAGCGACGATGGCTGGACCGGAGTTGCCACCTTTCAGCAGGGCCGCCCGCGAATCCAGCCGTAAGCCGCCCATTTGAGCGGCGGCGTGACAGGAATAACATTAGTCCGCGAGGACCGGCCGGATCTTGGCCTCAAAGAAATCCGGTTTCGCTGCATCTGGGTTCGCGGCCAGACACAACCAGGGCGCGAGCAGTGCCAGCGTGATCGACCGCATGTTCTTTGTATGTTTATTTCAACACATTTCGAGCACCTTGACGCGAATGGGTAGAATGCAATGGTGACCAGACTGCGCCCGGAATGTTGGGCTGTATTCGGCCTGGCTTTAGCGGGCTGGATGTATGCACAGCCGGCCGCTCCCCCTAAGCCTGGCGTGAAAGGCCCGGGCATTCGTATCGCAGTGTCGCTTCTGAAGCCCGATGCGATGTTCGGAATTCCCGGAGCACCCGATTGGATTGCAGTGGATGAATCCGTCTGGATCTCCAATCACCCAAAAAACAGCGTCAGCCGCATCGATCCAAAGATGAACAAGGTGACGGAAACAATCGCAGTTGGCATGAAACCATGCTCGGGTCTGGTTGCCGCCTTCGGCAGCTTATGGGTGCCGAACTGCGGCGATCGAACCATCTCGCGAATCGATCTGAAGACGGGCAAGATCACCGCTACGGTACCCATCGGGCCCGCTGATTCGGAAGGCGGCATCGCAGCGGGGGCGGGCAGCATCTGGTTGATGACCGACGCAAAGGGCACTCTCGCCCGCATCGACCCTGAGACGAACAAAGTGGTGGCCGAGATTTCCGTGCCGCGAGCGTCTTTTGTGCCTGCGTTCGGTGAGGGCGCGGTCTGGGTGACCAGCACGGAGCAGCATGTGGTGACGCGTGTGGATCCCAACACGAACCTGATCGTGGAGCGGATTCCAGTCGGGAAGTCGCCCACGGTTCATCGCGGTGGGTGAAGGAGCAATCTGGACCCTGAATCAGGGTGTGGGCAGCGTGTCGAGGATCGATCCACAGACAAACAAGGTCACGGCCACGATCGAAGTGGGAGTGCCGGGATCGGGAGGCGATATCGCGGTTGGAGAGGGCTCGGTGTGGGTGACCGCTTTTGAATACCCGCTTTCCCGAATCGATCCGGTCACCAACAAAGTGGTTCAGCAGTTTACGGGCGTCGGCGGCGACGCCGTACGGTTCGGGCTGGGGTCCGTATGGTTGTCGAATCTGAAAGCACAAACAGTGTGGCGTCTGGACCCGCGCAGGATCGCGGCAACCGTTCCGGACCTGTAGCAAGATCATGAAAAAGGCCAACGCT
>JBBSHP010000496.1:0-4596 GCA_038232555.1 Bryobacterales bacterium | reverse complement strand
CCCGGTTGGTCACAAAGATATGGCGTGATTTGCGGGCCACCGCGACCGAAAAAGGAGCGACGCCCACTGGCACTTCACGCGTAAGCAACCGCGCGTCTACGTCGATGAACACGACTGTGTTGTTCCGGCTTAACGCGACGTAAGCGGTGTGTCCATCCGCCGAAAACGCAATGCCAGTGGGCACCGCGTGACCTGACAGCGCAATGTGTTCCGGTGGGCCGGGCTTGCCGTCCTCCGATATGGGAACTACCAGAACGGTGTCCGGGCCAGTCTGCGTCGTTTCGCTGGCCCAGACTTCTCGATCTCCCGGCCGAAAAGCAATTCCAGCATAAGAGGCCCCGCGCAACCGCACCGTGCCTGTCTCTACACCCGTGCCCGCATCCCGGATCGAGATGTTGGTGGAATTGAGGATCGCCAGCAGATGGCCACTGGAGTCGAGCGTCATATCCACGGGCCGGCCCCGAAACAGAGCCTGCTGACCCCAAGGCCGCAGGAGTTGGTTGGTGGGGAGCAGATAGACTCCCGCGTTCTGTTTCCCGAGAAGAGCGGAGCTTTTGAGTAGCAGGAACAATACGTCGCGCTCCTGCGCTGCAACGACTAGCGCTGCCAGAAAAAGCGAAACGAGAAAAGTTTTCTTCAGCAGATCCTCCGTTATGCCGGCGCACGCGCCGATCGATTCGCCCGTTAACGTTGCAGGGCCGGACCCCACGCCGGGACGTCCACCCTCATCTCTTTCGGAATCCGGTTCCGCATATCGCCCAGGTTGTTGTTGCGCTGGCGCAGGCTCTTGTTTAAGTCGATGGTTGCGATCGCGGCCGTGCCCCGCTGGGCGGCGGTTGCGATCCACTCGCCCGCCGGGTTCATGATGTAAGTGGGATGGTCATATCCGGAGGCCACCAGGTAAACCTGATTGTCGATCGCTCTCGCCTTGGCCAGAATCTGATCGCCTCCCCAGATCGGGAGCAGAATGATTTCCGCTCCGCGGGCAGCTAACCCACGCGCCGGATCCGGGAAGAACACGTCATAGCATGTCATGATACCGATGGTTCCGAAGTCGGTGCGGAAAACCGGATACTCATTGCCGGGCGTGAGTTGCTCTAGCTCCTGGCGCGGCAATTGCACTTTGCGGTATTTGCCGGCCACCTTACCCGCCCGGTCCAGCAGCACGGCCGTGTTGTAGAGCAGTTTCCCTTCGTGCTCAAAGATACCGGCAACAAGGTAGGCGCTGTGACTACGAGCGACTTCCCCCAGCCGCTCGGTGGTAGGACCGGGGACCGGCTCCGCTACATCGGCGTAACGTTTGTTGCTGCCAATCAGGGTGATGGCTTCCGGCAACAAAATAAGATCCAGCTTGGCGGGGAGCACACGTTGCATAGTGGCGACAAATTGGCTGACGCTCTCCTCGCCCGAAGGCATTTGCTGCGGCCGGTCGTTGATCGCCGCGATGGTCACCGGTCTGGGTTCGGGCGTTGCAATGCGCTCGAAACCGATCTCGTCCCACCACACGGTCCCCTCGGGGCTGTGCGCCAGAAATAGTTGAACAGCGACCTTGCTTGCATCATCCGGCGCCTGGGTGTCTAGCGAGACTTTTGTCCAGTCGCGGTCGGGTACAGCACGGTAGGCAATGTCTACTTCGCCGGCGCGCTGGCCGTTGGCTCGCCGCCAGTCCAAGCGGGGCAGGATTTGCCAGTTCTCGCTTTTCACTCCCGTGCAGCGGTAGTACACGGTCAAGCGGTACCAGGCCGCGGGCTCGATGCTATCGATGGTGCGTTGCCATCCCCCGAATGTTCCCACATCCCTGTTGCCTGAAACCGCTAGCGACCCGGGTTCTCCGCGCGACACCTTGGTATCCACCCAAGTCCGTGGAGCCGTTTCGGGACGATCACTCCAGGATGTCCAACCCGATCCGCCTACGGTAAAGCTGGATTGCCGAAGCGGCAGTGGGGATCCGGCCAGCAAGCAGGCGGATCCAAGCGCAGTGGCGAGAATGGCACGAGCGATCACGGGCACCCTGTCAGCAATCATGAGAACTCCCCAGCGCCCTACACACGGGCCTGTGCCATATACCCGCGCACAGCCTTGAGATTGCGGCGCATATCGTCAGGGATGGAACCTGACGGCGCGGATGTCTCCAAATTTGCGAACGCGGTATAACCGATGTCGTGGATGGCCCGCATGACCGCCACGAAATCGATGGGGCCTTCTCCGATGTAAGTTGAATCCTTCAAATGCATCTGGCAGATGCGCTCCTTCCCGAGCCAGCGAATCTCTTTCACAACATCGAAACCGTTTTTGTTGGAATTGCCGACGTCGTAGTATACGCGGACGGCCGGCGACTGAGTGCGTTCCATAATGCGGACATTATCTTCAGCGGAAATCGTATCTTCAAGGCCGAGCAGAATGCCTGCACGCTCCGCTGCGGGGGCGATCTCCTTCAATACATCGCCAACATACTGGCGCTCCTGTGCAGTTTCCAAGGCACCCTTTCCGAAGAACGGCATGAGCATGACACCAGCGTTCAAGTTCTTGGTGATGGGGATACCATCAGCCACCCATTTCTGCCCGAGCTTGTCGTTCTTTAAGTAGTTGACGTGAAGAATGTCGAGGCATGTTCCGGCCAAAGCAATGTTCTGTTTCTTACCTGCTGCAACGTATTGAGACTGGATCTCAGGATTGTCCAGCGGCAGCTTGCCGCCTGACGGCGTCCTGCCTAGACTTACCTGGACCCCATCGAAGCCCAGAGATTTAGCCAGTGTGACGGCAGCCAAGTCGCCCGTTTTTTTCAGGTTCCAGTCTGTTACTCCGATCTTCAGCACATCTGGAGTAGCTGCCGCAAACGAAGGCGGCCGCAGCAATGTGACGGTGGCCGCGCCCAGTAGAGCTCTCCTTGAAATCGCCATATCGATTATTGACCTCGTCGCTGAGCATAACAAATAATGGCGACAGACTGTTGTATGATGCTGCATATGCAATCCCTGGATTCGCTCTCCCGCCGTTCTTTTCTGGCCGCTACGTCTGGCATGGCCCTTGCCCGAGGGGCGTCGTCGAACGATCGCCTGAAGGCGGGCATCATCGGTTGTGGCGGCCGCGGTACGCAGGCCGTGGTGAATCTGCTTACCGGCAACGAAAACGTTGACCTGGTCGCGATGGCAGACGTTTTTGAGGATCACCTGGAAAGCTCGTTGAACAAGCTGCGGACCGATGGCAGCTTCATTGGGCGCGATGCCGGAATCACGGTGGAGCGTAACGGGAAGCCCGTCCAACTGAGCGCGAATGACCTGGTGGCTTCGGTCCAGTCCAGGATCAAAGTGGATCCGGAACACCATTTCGTCGGTTTCGATGCCTTCCAAAAACTGATCCATTCGAATGTCGATATCGTGATGCTGACCACTCCTCCCGGTTATCGACCGCAACACTTTGAAGCGGCCATCAATGCCGGAAAACACGTATTCACCGAAAAGCCGATTGCGACCGACCCGGTGGGAGTTCGACGGTTCATGACCGCCGTCAAAACCGCGGAAGCCAAAAAGCTGACCGTCATGTCGGGTGCGCAACGTCATGCGCACCGCGAATACATCGAGACCGTGGACAAGATCCAGCACGGAGCCATTGGTGAGGTGGTGGCGCTCAACTCACAGTATCTGAGCGGTCCAGTGATGCACGCAAAAGAGCGCGACCCGAAATGGGGTGACATGGAGTGGGAGCATCGCAACTGGTATTCATTTATATGGATCTGCGGCGACCAGATTGTAGAGCAGCATTTCCACAACCTGGATTTCATCAACTGGGTGATGGGAACGCACCCGGTGGAAGTGGTCGCTTCGGGGGGAGCGGCCTGGCGCTCCAGAGACGAACTGTACGGGAACATCTACGATCACATGTCGTCCGATTTTGTGTATGCGAACGGAGTACGCCTTTCGAGCCATTGCCGTCAATATCCCGCCGGTCTCCATCGCAACGTGAGCGATCTGATTGTTGGCACAAAGGGCCGCAGCACGGGCCTGGACATGGGCAGTAAAGGCATCAACCCGTATGTTCAGGAACACATCGACATGGTCAAGAGCATCACGGGGGCGGGTCCGTACATCAATCAAGGCATGCGCGTGGCCGAGAGCACGATGACTGCGATCATGGGCAGAGAAGCCGCGTACTCCGGACAAAAAATCACGTGGGACATGATCATAGCTTCCAAGCAGGACCTGCAGCCCAAAGAATTCGACTACAAATTGAGTATGCAACCTATGCCGCTGCCCGTTCCGGGGGTTTATAAGTTTGTGTAGGGAGTCATACCACGAGCAACATCCTGCCGGGGCGGCAAGAGCACGGGAGCACATATAAGTGTGCCACGCTGTATAGTGTGGAACAAACCACTCGCGTTTTGACGCGGGTGCACTTCAGATTTATGAGGTGAAGTCACGCAGCAGCCACGGTCGGCGTGGCTCGTCGTTCCCGGAAATCCTCGAAGCGTCCGCTGAGTTTGGCGCAGCGCGGAGCGACGATAGCGTTGGCGCCGGAGACGGTCCAGTGCATGCCGGCCCGCTTGAGCCGCGTCCCGATCGCCACTTTGCATCCGGCCTCCAGGACACCAGTGGAGGT
>JBBSHP010000495.1:0-4600 GCA_038232555.1 Bryobacterales bacterium | reverse complement strand
CAGCGCGAACAACACCCGTCAGACCGTGCCCACCGACGCTGAGCGGAGAGGCGATTTGAGCGTCTCAACCTCCACCATTTACGACCCCCAAACGGGTAATTTAACCACCGGAGCCGGACGAACGGCGTTTCTAGGCAACAAAATTCCGACAGATAGAATCAATCCGATATCAGCCAAGATCCTGAGTGTGGTCCCTCTGCCCAACCTGCCTGGTCTGACTAACAATCTATTTGCGAATCTCCCGTTCTATCGCAACACGGACCAGTTCGACACCAAGGTGGATCACAACCAGACCGAGAAAGATCGCGTGTCCATCAGGTATAGCTTCTCACGCCCGGTAACAGTGGCCGCGTCTATGTACGGGATTTACGGCGGCCCCTATGGAGTAGGCGGAGGCGGCTTCACGGGCACCGGCATCCAGGGTACGCACAGCGGCGCGATCAACTACAACCATATCTTTTCCCCAAGTTTGATCACGGAGGTGCGTACCGGTGTGAATCGGTATCGCAATGACGCGCAACAGGTCGGCTACGGCCAGAAAACGGCGGAGACACTGGGTATTCCCGGCATCAACATTAGCGATTGGACCAGCGGCGCTCCTCAGATCGCACTGGACAATTTCGGGGACCCGTTTATCGGTTTCTCGGCCAGCCTCCCCTGGATCCGGGCGGAAACGAATATTCTGTTTACCAATGTTTGGACCAAGACCAAGAACAATCACACCATCAAGTTCGGTTTCGATATGCGGCGGATCCGGGACGACTTACTGCAGACCCAAACCTTCAATCCGCGTGGCCGTTACCGTTTCGGAGTGAATCAAACATCGATTGCGGGGGCGCCGACCAGCTTTGGCAATTCCTTCGCCAGTTTCCTGCTCGACGTGCCTTCCGAAGTAGGACGCGACCTTCCTATTATTTTCCCGGCCTATCGCGCCTCGCAGTTCTTCGCCTTTGTGGGGGACAAATGGGTGGTCACCCCCAAGCTGACGCTCGACCTCGGACTGCGATGGGAGTATTATCCCCCGGCCACGCCAGCGAGTAAAGCGGGCTTTTCACAGTACGATCCGTTTAATAATAGCCTCGTAATTGCCGGAGTCGGAAATAATCCTCTGGATTTAGGGCTCGATAAACATTTCAAGAATTTTGCCCCGCGGCTGGGAATTGCATACCGAGTCAACGACAAGACCGTGGTTCGCACGGGTTTTGGCATCAGTTACGCCCCTTTCCCCGACAACACTTATGCTTATAATTTCCCGGTAAAGCAGAACGTTCAGTTTAGTACTACCTGCAACATTTGCCCGGTAGCGCTTCCAGGCGGACAGGCCGCGACGTTTCAGGCAGGCTTTCCGCCCTTCAATCCCACGGTCATTCCGTCGAACGGTATCATCCCGAACGCCGACCTGAATCAGAGTTACGTTACGATCAACCCTCATTTCAAGGAGCCTTACGTCGAGTCCTGGAGTCTTGCGATTCAACGGTCGCTACCACTGAATTTCGTTATCGATGTAGCTTACGTCGGGAACCATGGCGTAGACCAACCGTCTGTCTATAATCTAAACGCCTCGACTACGCTCGGCGCCGATTTCGCCGGTCAGCCGCTTTTTCAAAAATTTGGGAAAAAGACGGGGGCCAGCCTGGATTTTGTGGGCTACAGCTCGATGTATAATTCGCTCCAGGTCAAATTGGATCGCCGCTTCGCTAGCGGGTTAGGAATCACGACGGCGTACACCTACAGCAAAGCGATGGGCTATCAATCCGAAGACAGCGGGATCGATTTCTATATTAACCCCAGGCGGAACTGGCGCCGTCTGAATTTCGACCGCACGCATTCCTTTGTGCAGAGCTACATTTACGAGCTGCCGTTTGGCAAAGGAAAGCGGTTTCTGAATTCCGGGCCGGCCATGTGGGCGTTAGGTGGGTGGCAGATCAACGGGATACTCGCCATATCAACCGGCACCCCGCTCGACTTCGGTTTTTCCGGTGCTAGTCTCAAGGCGCCCGGCAACAACAATACGCTGAACTACTTCGGTCCCGGCGGAATTCAGGTGACCAAGGGCAATGGCCGCAACGCCCCGTGGTTCACCCCGACCAAGTGCAACTTCGATCCGACCAAGGGCGCGCTTCTTACCACACAATGTTTTGCGCAACCCGGGGCCGGTAACGGCGGTCTTCCCGAGTTTGGCAATCTGGGCAAGAACGTGCTCACAGGCCCGGGCTTCTGGAATCTGGACGCCTCCGTTTTCCGCAATTTTCAACTCACGGAACGGTTCAAGCTGCAGCTCCGGGGCGAGGGCTTTGGCGTGGTGAACACGCCGCAATGGGGCAACCCCAGTACGGATATCAACAGCTCCAATTTCGGTTTCATCACCGGCTCGGGCGGAACTCGTTCCATCCAACTCGGCGCTAAGCTGCAGTTCTAGAGAACGATTCGCCTGACCGGCCATACCCGGACCTACCGGCAGTTCGGCTTATAGGATGAGATAGTGCTACACCGCCGCGTTCTGTTTCTGGTTTGCTCATCAGTCCTGGGGCAGAACGCGCGCCAGATCATCGAGGAGACGCAACATCGCGCCCGTTCGATATCTGAGCACTACGAAGGGACGCTCGAGTTGCAGGATCCTAAAACGCGGGTGGCCACGAAGCGTTGGACGTTCGACCGGCTCGGGTCGTCCGGCGAGACCAGATCTCTGCTTCGGTTCACAGCTCCCCCGGCACTGAAAGGCGTCGCGCTGCTCATCGTGAGCCATCCGGATGGTTCCACCGATCAGTGGATGTGGACTCCCGCCGTGGATCGTGAGCGCCGGATTGCACCGCAGGACCGCTCGACCCGCTTCTTCGGTACCGACTTCAGTTTCGAAGACCTACAAGAGCGCGATTCGAATCAGTTCGATTACAAGCTCTTGGGCGAGGATCGGATCGATGGCGCACCTTGCTGGAAGCTGGAATCCAAGCCGAAGCAGAGTAAGTCGTCGCAGTACACCTCATCGCTCCTGTGGATCCGCAGAGACAACTATGTCATCATTCAGATCGAGAATTTCAACAACTCAAGTAAAGACAGTCTTGTTCGGAAGATCCGGTACACCGACATCACGAAGCAGAACAACATCGCAACGGCCCGCCAAATCGAAGTGCTGGACGCCATACGTAATAGCCGCACGGTGCTTAGGATCGATAAACTGGAATATAATCTCCCGTTAACACCGGAAGATTTCACGGTCGAAGCTCTGCGCCGCCGCCCTGTAAAGTAGTTCATGACCACTTCGAGGCCCGCCGACCTTTATCTCGACCTGATCAAGAAATGCCTGATCCGATCCCTCTTCCCGGAAGAGTACCGTCCACTCCTGCAGCCTGGTTCAGGACACAGCAGGCGTCAAGTCGCGCTGCACGCTTATTTCGGGCGCTTGCTTCTCAGGCTGAACGTCGGCCTCTACCGAAAGGTCAGAGTGGACACCGTGAAGCGCTCGGAAGGACGGGATTGGCCCGCCGAAGCCGAAACCATGATCGGATCGAAACGGCTGGATCAACTGCAAGCGTGCATTACCGACGTACTTGGCAGCGAGGTTCCTGGGGACCTGATTGAGACTGGAGTCTGGCGTGGTGGCTCGGCCATATTCATGTGTGCCGTGCTGGAGGCGCATGGCGACAGCGAGCGGAGGGTTTGGGTGGCGGATTCCTTTGCTGGACTACCTAAGCCGGATGGCCGATACCCGCTCGACAAGGGCGACGTGCACTGGAGATTGCACAGCGTTCTGGCGATTCCTATGCAAGTAGTCAGGGCCAACTTCGCCCGCTATGGGTTGTTGACTGAAAGAGTACGCTTCCTCGAAGGCTGGTTCAAGGACACGCTTCCCGTCGCCGGCATCGAGCGCCTGGCAGTCCTGCGAGTGGATGGCGACATGTACTCGTCCACCATGGACGTGCTGGAAAACCTCTATCCGCGCCTCTCACCAGGGGGTTACGCGGTCATCGACGATTATGGAGCGGTTCCCGCATGCAGGCAGGCCGTTGAGGACTACCGAACGCGTCACGGCATTGTTGAGCCAATCCACACCATTGACTGGACCGGCGTCTTCTGGAAGAAGTCGCTAAAGCAGTCTCCTGGTTATGCCGATGAATGAGTATTGAGCCTGATTGCCGCCAACTCCGAACAATTGAGCGCGATGAAAGGGGACTTCCTTGCGACCCTGAACCATGAGATTCGCACTCCGTTGAGTGGCGTGCTCGGCATGGTCGATCTGCTGCTCGAGACCCCGTTGACGGCCGAGCAGAAAGAATACTTAGACGACGCGCGGCTTTGCGCGGAGAACCTCCTGGCAGTACTGAACGCAACTCTTGAATTCTCCGCCTTGTCGGCCGACCAGGTCACTCTGGAAGAGGGCGATTTCTCGCTGCGCGCGATGCTGAGCACTGCGCTCGCCGACTTCGGCTGCAAAGCTCGCGCGAAAGGGCTGCGGCTCACGTCGCACTTTGCGCCGGACGTGCCCGAGATCGCGTTTGGCGACGCGCTCCGGCTGCAACAGATTATTGTCCATGTGGTGAGTAACGCGATCAAGTTCACTTCGCAAGGCGAAGTGGCTATACAGATCGAGGTGGGGGACGTG
>JBBSHP010000494.1:0-4617 GCA_038232555.1 Bryobacterales bacterium | reverse complement strand
TTATCGGCTCAGCGCGTTGACGAATCAGGTCACTGGCCGTCTCTCGTCGCTTGCTACCGGCCCCGGATCGGCGGCAAAACTGTCGGAGCGAGCTGCTGCCAGTCAGGCCAGCTCCAACAACTTGATCGATAAGTACCTGTTCGCGGCCATGAAGGACGCCCACGTCGCGCCTGCCGGCAGAACCAATGACTTTGAATTTGTCCGCCGAGTCACCTTGGATCTCACAGGTCGCATTCCTACCGCGATCCAAGTGCAGACGTTCGTTACCGACGTGTCGCCGGACAAGCGCGCCAAGCTCATCGATATTCTCTTGGACTCGCCCGAATGGGTAGACAAGTGGACCATGTACTTCGGCGATTTGTTCAAGAACACCGCCAGTAAGGTGAGTTCTGGAACCCTCGCCCAGAATGAAGGCCGCAACGCCTTCTACAAGTGGATCAAAGAAGCGCTGGCCAATAATCAGCCCTACGATCAGATTGCTCGTGACATCATCGCCGCTCAGGCCTCCAATAGCTGGGACCCCAAACAGGGTGCGGCCAACTGGACCATTCTGGGACGCGTCACCGGGGGGCCGGTGCAGGACGTTCAGGATCAGGTCACCGCCAATGTGGCCGAGACCTTTCTAGGTCTGGCCAACCTGAATTGCGTGCTGTGCCATAACGGCCGCGGCCACCTCGATTCCTTGAACCTGTGGGGCAAGACCACCACGCGTTACCAGGCTTGGCAGATGGCGGCATTTGAGGCACACACGCCCGCTGGGACCATCGTTCGGCCGAACCCGACGAACCAGAATAGCTATTACTGGACGCTCACGGACAATCTGCGCACCGACTATGCCCTGGGTTCCACTTCCGGAAATCGCCCGTCGCGAACCGGGTTTCCCGATAAGACGGTTGCCCCCGTGTACCTGTTCAGCGGCAATGGGCCAAAGAATGGAGAAAGCTACCGGGTCGCCTTCGGCCGGGAGGTAACGGAGGATCTCCAGTTCTCCCGCGCCGCGGTCAATTATCTTTGGAAACAATTTTTCGGACGCGGCATCGTCGAGCCCGCCAATCAATTCGACCCGGCTCGCCTGGATCCGGACAATCCGCCCGCCGATCCGTGGCCGCAGGATCCCTCCAAGCCCTGGCCTTTGCAGCCGTCCAATGCCGCCATGCTGAATGCGCTGGCTCAGAATTTCGTAACCGTCGGCTTCGACCTGAAAACGCTGATGCGGCTGATCGCGAACTCCGATGCCTACCAACTCTCCGCACGCTACGACGGCGATTGGAATCCGCAGTGGGAGCCCCTGTTTGCCCGCAAGCTGGTACGGCGGCTCTGGGCCGAGGAGATCCATGACTCCATTGCGCTATCGAGCGGAGTGCAGCCCGCTTATCGGATTTATTTGGGTCAGGACCCGACCGATGTTCCGGGCGGCACCGTTACCCTGAATTGGGCCATGCAACTACCTGAAACCAATTCGCGTTTCCTGGGCGGCGTGGCCTCGAACGTATTTATGGATGCGTTCCTGCGCGGCAATCGCGACGACATCCCTCGCCGCGGGGAAGGCTCGTTATCGCAGGCGCTGAACTTGATGAACGATACGTTTGTCATGACCCGTGTGCGAACCGCTACGGCAGGCCCGAATAGCTTGATCAATCGCAGTCTCACCGCTACCGATGAGCAGCTCGTGAACAATCTCTTCATCAACGTGCTCTCGCGCTATCCCAACGATCAAGAGAAGAGTGTGGCTTTTGCCAACCTCAAAACGGGCGACCGCAAACAGAAAGCGGAAAACCTGCTCTGGTCCCTGTACAACAAAGTCGATTTCATCTTCAATTACTAGGAGTCCCTGATGAACGGCCAAGAGAAATTCCAAAGATTCATCGACAAGTACCCGCACCCCCACAAGACCTTTTTCAACCGGCCCCACTTCACGCGCCGCAAGTTCTTCCAAGTCGCGGGTGCTGGAATCACGGGATCGTACCTGGTGGGCCGGGCTCCGGCGGCCGTCAACGTAACCTCCCAATCCGTCAAACCCAAGGGCACCGCCAAGAACGTCATTTTCGTTCTCTTAGCCGGTGCGCCCAGCCACACCGATATGTTCGACTTTAAGATGGTGAACGGCGTCACGCCCGCCGCCACTAATCCCGAGATGATCAAAGGAGCCCTGTGGCCCACCGGGATCATGCCCAAGCTCAAGGACAACCTCCCGGATTTTACGATCGTTCGCTCCATGCGGGCTTGGGCCCTGGTGCATGGACTGGCGCAGACCTGGACGCAGATTGGCAGGAATCCGGCTGCCGCTTTGGGCGATATTGCTCCGAATATCGGAAGCATTGTGGCCATTGAGAAGACTCCGGAGCGATCTCCCACCCATGTGTTTCCGACCTTTGTCGGACTGAATTCCGGAAGCGCGGCCGGACCTGGATATTTGGCCTCGGCCTTTGCTCCCTTCCAAACGGTGCCCTCCAATGCGGGGCTGCCCAATACCGCGAACATCGACGGACCCGCGCGTATCGACGAACGCTGGAGTCTGCTGCACGCGGAAGACGACGCCCTGCGGGTGGACTCTCCGCTCGGCAAATCCGTCGATGACATGGATGATTTCTACACCGCGGCGAAAGGCTTGATGTACAACTCCAGCGTGAGCCAGGCTTTCGGGTTTTCGCCCGCTGACAGCACCCGCTACGGTGGCAATGGGTTCGGCAATGCCTGCCTGGTGGCAAAACAGATTCTCGCGGCCAACCAGGGCACTCGCTTCATCCAGATCACTTTGGGCGGATGGGATATGCACCAGAACATCTATGGCGTGAATGGAAATCCCGCCCAGGGCAGCAATATTTTTACCATGGGCAAAGTTCTGGATGACGGCATGTCGGCGCTGATTGGCGATCTCAAGGCGGCCGGACTGTTCAAGGACACTCTCATCGTGATGGCCGGCGAGTTCGGCCGTACCGTCGGAAAGCTGTCGGCTGCCGCCGGTCGCGATCACTTTATGCAGCAGTTCGCTTTCTTTGCAGGAGGCGGCATCAAGGGTGGTCAGGTAATTGGGTCCACCACTGCCGACGGTTCGGCCACGGCCGACCCCGGTTGGGCGGGAACCAGTTCCACCGGCCCGCGCGATGTCAAACCCGAGGACATCGAAGCGACCATCTATTCCGCCCTGGGAATCAACTGGACCAACGTCCGCTACGACGATCCGTTTGGCCGCGGCTTTGAATATGTGCCGCACTCGGATCAGAATCTGTACGGCCCCATCAACGAGCTCTGGGGCTGAAACACTCGGGCTAGAATAGAGGAGCAGCCGTTGCGCTGCTCCTTTATGAAAATTACCGCTGTAAAGACCTATGTCGCCGGAAACCCCTGGAAGAACTGGCTCTTCGCCAAAGTCGAAACCGACGAAGGAACCTATGGGATTGGCGAAGGCACGCTGAATTATTTTGGCCGAACCGTCGAAGCCGCCATTCATGAGTTGAGCCCGCTTATTGTGGGCATGGATCCGTTTCAGATTGAGGTCCTCTCGCAAAGGCTGGTCCGCGATGTCTACTCAGAGGGTGCGCAGATTCATATGTGCGCCGTAGCGGCCATCGAAATTGCCTGCTGGGACATTATCGGCAAAGTCTGTAACCAGCCCGTGTATAACCTGTGGGGTGGCCGTTGCCACCAGAAGCTTCGCGCCTACGCGAATGGGTGGTATCGCGGACCGCGTGAGCCGGAGTCGTTTGCGGAAAAGGCCAAGCTGGTCGCAAAGCGAGGCTATACCGCTCTGAAGTTCGATCCTTTCGGAAGCGGCTGGCGTACTCTGCCGCGCTACGAATTCGACCTATCGATCGACATCATTGGAGCTGTTCGCGATGCGGTCGGCGATACGGTGGACCTGCTGATTGAAGGCCACTCGCGCTTTAATGTCCCGACAGCCGTGCAACTCGCGGACGAGATGGAACCGTTCCGTCCAGCCTGGTTTGAAGAACCAGTGCCGCACACCAACGTGAATGCGATGGTGGAGGTTGCCAGGCGCAGTCCGGTACCTATCGCAACGGGAGAAAGTTTTTCGAACAAGCAGCAGTTCGCGGAGTTATGCAAGCACGACGTGGTCAGCATCTATCAGCCCGAGCCGCTGAATCTTGGCGGTCTGTTCGCCACGCGCAAGATCGCGGACCTGGTGGATGCGCATTATGGAGTGATCGCGCCTCACAGTGCGCAGGGGCCGGTGTGTTCGGCGGCCTGTGTTCAACTGAATGCATCCATTCCGAACTTCTTCATCCACGAGATTTTTGACGAGTTCAATGAACCCTGGGAGAAGCAGATTGTGATCCATCCGGTGGAGGTGGTGGATGGCTATATTGCGATTCCGGACCGGCCCGGCATCGGCATTGACCTGAACATAGAAGAGATCGAGAAGCACCCCTACAGGCAGGAGAATTATCTACCCCTCTTCAAGCCAGGATGGGAGCGGCGCCAGACCCAGGACGACTGATTTCGCTAGTGAATGCTCGGCCGGTTTCTCTCGTTGAGAACCAGCTCATCGAAGATCGCCAGAACTTGCTTGCGGTAAGTATACACGCGTTTGAGCGTATCTTTGAAATTTGTTTCGTGGCGCTTCGTCTTCAGCCACTTTTCCACCACTGGTCGGGG
>JBBSHP010000493.1:0-4617 GCA_038232555.1 Bryobacterales bacterium | reverse complement strand
TGTATCCCCTGCGCGGGTACGTTCATTCAGCACACCGCCGCTCAATGAGACAGTTCCAGCATTATTTACCAATATGGAAATGCTTCCAAGTTCGCCCTCAACTCGATTGAGCGCGGGCTCCAATCCGGGGCGAGCGGTCATGTCGACCACCGCAGCCATGCACGGAACGCCGATTGCCTTTAATTCGGCAAGCACCCGCTGATTCTTTTCCTCGTTTCGTCCCCACACTGCGACGGCCGCCCCCGCTTCAGCCAATCCGAGCGCGATGCCGCGGCCAATTCCACCGTTACCGCCGGTCACGACAGCGACTTGGCCGGTTAAGTCAAACAACGCGGGCATCTTCATCCGATCCTCCTATCCAATCGTCCTGCGTAGTCCAACTATGCTGTGCCTGCATCTTGGCGACAGACCAAGAGTAAACAGCAACGACTGTGCATCCCAGCGGTTAATCCGGAAGGGCCTCATCAGTATGCCATACAGTCCGAGGGCGCGTTGTCTTTCCCGCGTTATCCTAAACGTTATGAAAACCCGTCGCGATGCTCTCGTCGCTGCTCTGGCTCTTGTCACCCAAGCTGCGAGCACGGCCCAAACGCAAACGGCGCAGGCCAATCCCGCTTCGGTCTTTGTACACGATCTTCCCAACCTCACTATGGATGACTGGCAAGTGACCGTCAGCGAGGTTCCGTACCCGCCGGGACGCGTAGGTCAAGTGCATCATCATGCCGGTTTCGGTTTAGCATACGTGCTGGAAGGTGCCATAGTAACCAAGATCTCAGGTCAGGACGAGCGTATATATAAAGCGGGAGAAATGTTCTACGAAGCACCCGGCGCTACGCATGAGGTTTCAAAGAACGCCAGCGGCACCGAACCGGCTAAGCTTCTGGCGCTTATCTTCGCGAAAAAGGGCGCGACCCTGACCACTCCCGGACCAGCCATCGGCGCGCGCTAGAAAACGTCCGACTTAGCGCGGCAGCGTTTCAGAAAGGGTAGGTTGTGCAACGCGAGAAAATAACTCTACCCTTGCGCCGTTGGACTGGTGCTGTCGGTCGAGCCCTTGTGTTGGTGCAACCTATTTGGTCAAATTGGAAGCGGAGGTAAAGGTGTACTTATGAACCGAATCCTAGTTTCTCTCTGTTTTGCCGTCGCATCAATGCAGGTTGTGTCTGCGCAGTCAGCGTCGGAAACCACAGTCCAAGCATTGCTGACAGAAGTTCGGCAGCTCAGGCAAGCATTGGAGAAATCCGCGGTGGTTGCGCCGAGAATCCAAGTGACGCTGCAGCGCATGCAGCTTCAACAAGAGGCCGTGGCACGAGCCACACAGAGTTTGGCTCGAGCACGCGATCGTCTTGTGAAGGCGACCGATGAGTCGGTCGGAATTGCCAACGAGACCAAGGCACTTCAGGCAACCGCAGCAAGGGAATTAGACTCCGCGCGGAGAACTGGTATAGAAAACCAGGTTAAAGGTATGCAAACGTTTACTGAACAGCAGCGGATAATGGACCTCCAGTTGCGTGCGACCGAGAGTGAGTTGGCAGGTGTCCTTCGCACCGAGCAGGGTAAGCTTGATGAGCTTACAGAACGATTGAACGCCCTTGAACGATCCCTTGAGATTCAGCCAGGGAAGTGAAGTCTCCAGTGCATCCGCATGGCGCTAGATCCCTCACTCTTAGTCCGCACGGAGTGGAGCTGTCCCACAACGGTGGCCGCGCCAGTACCAGACAGTCTCAAAACTGCTAGGTTTCGGGACGATCCGCGGCACGCTGTGAACGCGGTGTCTACCTTGTCCCGTTTTGTCCCATTTGTAGAGCTAACAAATCCACCTGAAAAAGAAAGACTTCGCCTGCGTTACGTCCCCTCCCGCAACATTGGCCGCTGAGCGGTCACGGCCGCGGCAACTTTATTATCTCTATGCTCATCATCCACTTCGGGCCGAAACGCGGGTTCACATGTACGGAACCTGCCCGCCTGCTGCGTAAAATGAAGCTGCCGGAGTTCGCCCGTCAGGGCTGTTCCACAGGCATGCTCTTTGACAATTGAACAGCCTCCCTCGATCCGGAGGCACAAATCAACACGCGGAACCCCGTGCCAGCGCAACAGTGGGAACAGTGTGGCGCATCTTGTGCAAAGAAGATGCGCCGCGCCTGCTGCAACCGCCCGATCTTCTTGTTTCTAAAGAACCGTGGTAAAACGCCCACACCACAAATAATGCGCCTATGCGCGTCAGCCGATCTGCACAATAACGGCCAGATACCAATCAGTAGTTCTCGCCTTTTTCCAGCTACAATTCATAGCGTAAGAACCATGCTGAGCGCTACAAATTACTGGTGGACCCGACTCGTCTTTCAAAGGGGACTCGGTCTCGTTTATCTAATCGCATTCATCGTAGCCCTGAACCAGTTCCGCCCGCTGCTGGGAGAACGCGGCCTGCTCCCCGTCCCCGCCTTCGTCAAACAGGTCTCCTTTGGCGATGCGCCCAGCCTCTTCCATTTCTTCCCCAAGGACATTGCATTCAGTACCGCGGCTTGGCTGGGCATCGTCTTCTCGTGCCTGGCGCTCACCGGCATCTCAGACCGCTACAGCACCTGGTTCTCCATGCTGGTATGGGCGCTGCTCTGGGTGCTCTATCTTTCCTTCGTCAACGTCGGCCAGACCTTCTACGGGTTTGGATGGGAATCGATCCTGCTCGAAATCGGCTTCTTCAGCATCTTTTTGGGGAGCCGGAATGTCGAGCCTCACATCATCGTCATCTGGCTCCTTCGATGGGTTCTGTTTCGCGTTATGTTTGGGGCTGGCTTAATCAAAATGCGAGGCGATCCCTGCTGGCATGATTGGACCTGCCTCGACTACCACTACGAAACACAGCCGATGCCCAATCCCCTAAGCTGGTTCCTGCACTGGGGCCCTTCCTGGACACACCGCGCCGGGGTCGCATTCAATCACTTTGTCGAGCTCGTTGTTCCCTTTGGCTTGTTCCTGCCGCAACCGGTCTGCCTCATCGCCGGGCTTCTCATCATTCTCTTTCAGGCCTCCATCATGGCGAGCGGGAATCTTTCATGGTTGAATTTCCTCACCATTGTGCTCGCCATCCCTGCGCTGGACGATAGGCTCTTCAAGTTCCTGACACGACCAGCCCAACCGGTACTCCAGGCTCCGCACCTCATCCACAAGACAGCGATCTTTGCGGTAGCCCTGCTGGTGGCCTACCTGAGCATCAACCCGGTTCGCAACATGATCTCGCCGCGCCAGGTGATGAACCAAAGTTTCAATCCGTATCATCTGGTCGGCACCTATGGCGCGTTCGGCGGCATCACTCGCGTGCGCTACGAGGTGATTGTGGAGGCTACTGATGAAGCCGTGCTCACTCCTGCGACAACGTGGCACGAGTACGAATTCAGAGGCAAGCCAGGCGACCCGGGCCGCTTGCCGCCACAGGTCGCGCCCTATCATCTGAGACTCGATTGGATGCTGTGGTTCGCCGCCATGTCGGACTACACCCAGCACCCCTGGTTCGTTCATTTCGTAGCGAAATTGTTGCAGGGCGACACCGCCACGTTAAGCCTGATCAAGGCGAATCCGTTCCCGAATCATGCGCCCCGCTATGTGCGCGCGAGCCTGTACGAATATCACTTCACGACCCCTGAGGAAAAGAAGCAGACCGGGCAGTGGTGGAAGCGGCAACTCGTGGGCGCATACTTCCCCGCTGTTTCGCTCGACACGCCCGGTTTTCGCGACGTGCTGCAGCGGCAGGGCTGGCTATGAAAATCTTCTCGGGCAAGACCGCCTACGTTATCGGCTCGGGACCGAACGGTTTAGCCGCGGCCATCACACTCGTCCGCGCAGGTTTGCCGGTGACGGTACTCGAAGCGGAATCCACCATCGGTGGTGGTACTCGCTCCGCCGCGCTGACCCTCCCCGGTTTTATTCACGATATCTGCTCGGCCGTACACCCGCTCGCCGTCAGCTCGCCGGTGTTTCAGTCGTTCCCGTTGGCTGAGCATGGCCTGGAATGGATTCATTCGCCCTCGCCGCTCGCCCATCCACTGGATGACGGGGCATGCGTAGTAACTGACCGGTCCGTCGATATCACGGCCGGGCGTCTGGGCATCGACCAACCAATCTACCGGCGTCGGATGGGTCCGCTGACCGCGCGTTGGACAGATCTGGTTGGTGAGATCCTGGCCCCTCCTCATGTGCCGCGGCATCCGTTTCTGATGGCTCGATTTGGGATGCTCGCACCTTGGCCGGCCGCATCCACTGCCCGCCATCTGTTTCGCTCCCCAGAAGCGCGAGCGCTTTTCGCAGGTATGGCCGGGCATGCCAGTCTGGCGCTCGAAACGCTAGGCTCGGCCGCATTTGGCTGGATGTTGAACCTGTCCTGCCATGGAGCCGGATGGCCGATTCCCCGAGGCGGCTCGCAGCGCATCGCGAACGCTTTGGCCTCTTATTTCGAATCGTTGGGCGGCCGTATTGTGGCCGGCACCAGAGTGAACTCGCTGGACGAACTGACCGATGCGCGCCTGGTTCTGTGCGATTTCAGCCCGCGTCAAATGCTGCACATTGCGGGGCAGCACCTCACCCGCCGCTTCGCTCGAAAAATGGAGCGGTATCGCTACGGCC
>JBBSHP010000492.1:0-4619 GCA_038232555.1 Bryobacterales bacterium | reverse complement strand
CGGGAGTTCCGCAACCGATCCAGCGTTTGCTTTTCGGCATCGGTCAGAAAGAGACAGGAATGTCTTGATAGACTCGCCACACGGCAAGCTTATCAGAAAACATAATCACATGGATATGTTTAAGTGATACGGTATACTAGCCATGATCGCGTCATGCGGAATCAGTAAATACCCCAAGTCTTTCCGCCATAGTGCTTAGCGTGCTCCGTAGCATGCCGGCACCACGTCACCGCCGCCCGAGCCTTGGCCTGAACCACATCGGCTTCCAGCTCCGGCGCGCGTTTGGGTTGGGGTCTGCGGGATGGAACAGTAAACCGACTTAAGGATCACCCGCGTAGGGTGGATTTCGTCTCGGTTCGATAGCGGTTCGGAGGTTTCAATTCTTTAGTGACGAGTTCGGCAGGCGTTCTCCCATTGAGGTAATGGAGAGAACGCATCAAGAAGCAGCGGAAGCATTGCACACCGGAAGAAAAAGTCGCGATTCTGCGGCGGCATTTGCTGGAGAAGGAGCCGGTCTCGAAGCTCTGCGATGAGATTGGCTTGAAGCCGAAGGTCCTCTACCGCTGGCAGAAGGAGTTCTTTGAGAACGGGGCGGCTGCCTTCGACCAGAAGATGCCAATTGACCATTCCGCCTAGCAGGAGCGCGTCGCGTATCTGGAGAAGAAGATCCGGATCAAGGACGAGGTTATGGCTGAATTGATGGCGGAGCACGTCGCGTTAGAAAAAACGCTTGGGGAAATCTGACCGGGGTCTCGGTCCGCACGATACGCGGACCAGATCGTGGACTTCGTCCGGAGCTGGTCCGAGAAGACCGAGATCATCGCCGGGTAGGTTAATCGAGTGGCTCAACATCACCGCCCGCAAGTTCTACGACTGGCGGGAAATCCGCCTGCCGAAAAGGCCCAATCTCAGACCAACCCGAGTAGCGGGTAAGGGGGACATACCCGCCCGGCCTGAATCGGATTACTCGCTTCCACGAGCATTCACGATCGCTTTGGCCTCGACGCTGAGTCGCACCAAACGACATCCTGCGTGGAACGGCGACGCGGCAATACAAACACCGCGTCCATCAGGATCCGTCCTTCAGCGGACTTGACGCATGGGGGTCCAGTTGCCTATTTCAGATTGATTGGCGTCGTAGGAAGCGTTGTTGGAGCTGCGGTAACTGCCGAATCCATCGGTCCAGTGGAATTGGTTGTTGCTGGAGAGCTGGGTGGAGCCGTAGTAGGGATCTTCCAGAGTGTCGACGCCGCGGATGTAGTCGTCGAACTTGTCCGCCGCGGTCCGCCCTCCGCTGGAGGGCGCGGAACGGGACTGGGCCAACTGGCGGTCGATGTTGGCGATCATCACGTCGTTGTTGGCGCTGATCTGCTTGCTGAGAGCCACGGCCGCGGCGATCTGTGCGTATCCCTGCTGCAACATGCGATTGAACTGGGCATTCAGGTACTGCTGAATGGCTGCGTCGCGGGCTTGCCAGGCCGGGTTGGGCCGGAACGACTTTACCGCGGCGGCGAAGACGGGGCGCCGTTTGTCTAGCATACCGGCGGGCGCGCGAAAACTAAACAGCACGCTGGTACCCCAGTAGATTTCATAGCTGCGGCCCTGCGGCCCGTCGTAGGGGACCGTGTTTCGAATGCTGACAACATAGAATTCCTCTTCCACCGGCTTGCCGCCAAGAGAATAGGTCACCTTGACGCCCAGCCCGGTCGGAGGCATGTCCTGTTTGAACTGGTCCACCTTCATTGCCTTGGCCAGCCCAGGCAGCTCTTTGTAGCCCTCGAATTTCAGAGCTAGGACGTTCTGGCGGGTCCGCTGAATGAACCGGAGCAGCGTATCCAGCGGCGCCATGGGCCGCATGTGAATATAGCCCATAGGGCCTTGCCCAATCGGCGTAACCCGATCCGGCGGCTTCAATTCGTAATACGCCTCCATCGGATAGGCGAAGATGGCTTCTTCGTTCTCCGGATTCTCGGCGCGATAGGACAAAGTTACGGGGAGCTCAACGTGCTGATAGTTCCACTCGACGCGGCTGTCGAACCTCCACTTGGCAGGCATCGAGACGACACCCAAGGGGAGGCGTTGAGTCTGATCTTGAATCACCCGGGTGGAGAACGGCTCACCCGACACCACGGGTCCTTTCGAACTCCGCGCAGGGCGGGCCGCGCTTTGGGGGTTCGTCGCGCCCCCCTGATTGGTTTTCGATTTGGGATCGATGTGGCGATCTTGGGCCACGACGAGCGGCGTGTAGACGGAGACGGCCATCGCGATGGCGGCCGCTACGAAAGGTCGCGCGGTACAGCAGGAACACACTTTTTCTAGAGGCAAGGAAGCGGACATTGTGATCTCCTTCGATCCGGGATATCTTCAAGTTCACGTCTGAGAACCGACGCCATGATACAACCAATTCCAAGCTGTTTTCAAAGCTTAACCTACTGGTGGCGGCATTCTTGCCTGCCGCCCGTTTCAGCCGGCGCCCGACGACCACCACCTCACGGCTGAAGCAGCTCATCAGATACTCCCCTCCATCAGATAGCTCGCAGCCAACCCGTTCAAACTAGAACTGGCCGTAATCGCGTCATGCGGAATCAGCAGATACCTCCAAGCCTTCCCGCCATAGTGTTTAGCGTGCTCCGAGGCATACCGGCACCACGTCACCGCCGCCCGAGCCTTGGCCTGAACCTCATCGTCACAAAGCTCCGACGCGCGCTTGGGTTCGCACATCAACTTCTCCGTTTCCGTTTCAACAATGAAATCCGGCTCATACGAATTATCCGCGTTATAGTAAATGCGAACCTGATCCTTCGCCGGCTTGAACCACTTCAGCACTTCTTTCTCATCTTCCAGCAGAACTGCGAACCGCCGCTCCGGATCGGAATCAAACTTCTGCACTTGATATAAGCATTTGCGGAAGCCGCCGAACAAAATGCTGCGAATATACTGCTTCTCTTCGACCGGCGCCCGAAAGTCCACCGGTTTCTCTCCGGCAGGCTTGGTGTAATTGTTCTCTCGCAGCCGCGTGAACCCTTTCGTGACTTTGGCCTCATAGACGGTCTGCCCTTCGTCGTAATGCTCTTCCATCTGTGCGTGGATCGACTCGCAGAGCGCCCGTTCGTGGTAGCGCAGCACGTTCAGAACCGCCTCTTCGTCGGGTAGATACGATTGGAGATGCCGGACCATCTGCCCGGCCAGCTTGTAGAGCAGATCGGATTCGTCGTCGTAGCTAATATCGTTGTAGTCCACCAGCCGCCGAATCAGGTAATTTTCAAGCCGTTCCTCAGCGCTATACGGGCCATCGGCATTCAGTTTGACCCGCTCATTGGTCCGCAGGTAAGCCAGCAAAATTTCGGAGGCGACGGGTTGCAGGCGCACACTCCTGACTTCAAGATCAAAGTCCTGAAACCCGGACGTCTTCTCACCCTTGGGGACCACCACGATGTTCGGGATGTCGATGGACCGGTCGACGTAAAGCTCGGTGGTCTTGGCCACCACCTGCGCCACGTCAGGCTGCACCTCTATCCCTTCCAAGGCCCTCTGCTGGGGCGCAACGATCTCAGCAACTTCCTTAATAATCTCCGCCTGAATCGTCGCGGTCTTGAGATCACCCGAATGAGCAAGTCGTTCATGCTTCTTGATGACCTCTAAAGTGACCTGAGCGATGGTTTGCTCCATCGGCGTGACGAACTGGATCGCCTGCTGCTCGGATGGCTTCTGATCCGCCAGTTCTTGAGTCGTGGGCTGGACCGCGATGTCAATTTGCGGCCTTGCTACAAAAAGGTCCTTGCGTTCAACCGCAATGTCACGGCCGATATACACGCCGGACTTGAGGATGGAGTCCGGATGATTCGCGTCATCAATGATCTCCTGGAACCGGTCATGAGCCACGATAATCAGTCGATCGATGGCTTTGATTCCGGTTCGCTTCCCGTAGGGAAGCCGCAGCCCGCGCCCAATCGACTGTTTCACCAGCACGCTCGACTTTCCCGCCCGCAAAGGAACGATAGTGTACAGGTTCGTCACCTCCCAGCCTTCCTTGAGCATGTTGACGTGAATCACGATTTCAGTTGGCTCATCGGGATTTTCCACCGCCAGCAGCCGCTCCACGGTGTCATCCTTCTCTTCCCCGCTCTGGCCGGAATGAACGGTGATTACCTTGTGCTTGTACTGCCCCTCAAAGAAATCGTCTTGCTTAATCATTTCGAGCAGGCGATTGGCTTGGTCCGTGTCTTGCGCAATCACCAGCATGAACGGCTTCACCAGACGCGCGCTGTTCTGCTTGGCATAGTTGGCCAATTCTACCTTTACTTCTTCGTGGACTCGGACCCCGTCTTTGAGCTTCAGGATGTTTAACTCTTCGTCCTTGTAATTGGACTTCTGAAAATTCTCGCGGGTCGCGACTACAGGCTCTTTCACAAACCCGTCCTCCGATGCCTTGGAGAGTGGATAGCTGTAGATGATGTTTTTGAAATCCTTAGGCCCGCCTGGCTCTTCTGTGTTTGGGGTCGCGGTCAACTCCAGTCCAAGGATTGGTAGAAGTTCATTGATAGCCTTCACGCCCGCACTGCCACGATAGCGGTGGGACTCGTCCATCAACAGCACCAGATCGTCCAGTTCGGCGAGGT
>JBBSHP010000491.1:0-4619 GCA_038232555.1 Bryobacterales bacterium | reverse complement strand
TGGACGAAGCGGCAAGTGCGAATATCGATCAGATCTGCGTTGTGGTTGCCCCGGGTGACGAGGATCCGTACGCCAGGGCCGCCGGAGATCTCGCCGGGATGATCCAGTTCGTTCCGCAACTGGAGCCGCTCGGCTATGGTCACGCCTTGTACTGTGCCAGGGACTTCATCAACAGGGATCCGTTTCTGCATTTGGTGGGGGATCACGTGTATGTCGGGTCGGATGGGGAAAGCTGCGCTCATCGGTTGATCCGCGTAGCGGAAGAGCAGGAGTGCGCGGTTTCGGCGGTTCAGGCCACCCGCGAGAGTCTTTTAAACCTCTACGGGGCGGTAGGGGGTCAACGGATTTTCCGAACCAATTTCAAACCCCAGGACCTTTACAGAGTGGAGACTGTCGTCGAAAAGCCCACTCCCACAGAAGCCGAACAGAAATTGATGGTATCTGGAATGCGCGTTGGACATTACCTTTGCTTCTTCGGCATGCATGTGCTCACGCCCGCCGTGCTGGACATTCTGGGACAACTTCTTTCGGCTGGCACCGGAGCCACTCTTTCGGCTGCTCTGGCGGAATTGGCACAACGAGAGCAATATCTTGCGCTCGATTCGCCCGGCCGCCGTTATAACGTCGGGGCACGGTACGGATTCCTGAGAGCACAAATTGCGCTGGCCTTGAGTGGTCGGGACCGGGCCACGGTGCTTTCGGAAATGTTAGAAGCGCTGGCTGTGCAGGCGATGGAGCAGGGGGAAGAGGACAGGCCTTGAGCCATCTGATCCGCATCGTGCTGGCGCAGGACGAAACAGTCCGCAACAGTTCGATGGACGCGTTCTGCCGGGCGGCAGACGGCAACGCTCTTCTAGAGGAAGCACAGGCCCTGGACCTCTTCCGGCGAACTCACAAGAATTTGTATGAGCGCGTCCGGGCGCAGTTTTTCCTGTATGCGATCTATCGCTTTCATTTGCCGGCCAAGTCTGGCGTCAAAAGCATAGGGCTGGTACCGTTTTCCGCGACGACCAATATTCTCAAGCGCCGTTTCGAAGAAGCCATAGAGATTCTGCTGCAAGCACAGTTGTCCGCTGGTCCGAATGGCCCCGTGTGTAGCGGCTTGGCGGCAGCCTACCACGGCTTGGGATTCCAGACGTTGGCGGGCCAGGTGCGACGGAGCGTCAAGTCGGTTCGGGGAAACGAATGGATGTCGCGCATCGGACATCCGGCGGATTACCCGCTCTCGGTCCGGCCGGAGTTGTTAAATAAAGCCGCCAACGGGACGTATCCGATTCTGCGGGAGGCCACACCGGTCCGCATGGACCTTTCGCATAGCGCCTGGAGCGACATTTTTTTCCTGGGCATGGACCTGCCACAAGGTGCGCGCGTGCTGAATGCGTCGATCGATCTGGCAGTGCGAGGCTCGGCAACGGGGGATCCGCAGCCGCCCATCGAGACCTATTTTCGCGTGATCGAGGACCCTATCCTGCGGCTGACCAGCGTCGATCTAGGCGCCAGCGCGGACGTCACCACGTTCGCGGAGCTGGTCGATTTCGGGAGCGACTACCTGGGGCTTTTGAAGGCGGCCGTGATCGCCTCCGGCATTGTTCCGCAAGCCATGGAGGTCTCGAGTGAACCACTATCCGACCTGCTGAAGAGACTAGTAGGCCACGGGCGTGGCATCGAGATCGTGAGTCGCGTGCGCGACATCCCGAAAGGATCACGCCTGGCCGTTTCCACCAACCTGTTGGCCTCCTTGATTTGCGTAGCAATGCGAGCAACCAACCAGATTCACGCCTTGACGGGGCCACTGGAGGAGAACGACCGGCGGCTGATCGCGGCGCGCGCGATTCTGGGGGAATGGTTAGGCGGGTCAGGCGGGGGCTGGCAAGACTCCGGCGGAATTTGGCCAGGGCTGAAGCTGATTCGCGGCGTGGAGGCGGGGCCGGGAGATCCGGAGTTCGGGATCAGCCGGGGGTGCCTGCTGCCGAAACACGACCTGCTCTCCGGATCTCAAGTATCCATAGAGGTGCGCGAGAAGCTGCAGCGCAGTATCGTCCTGGTGCACGGAGGCATGGCGCAGGACGTGGGGCCTTTGCTGGAGACCGTGACAGAAAAGTACCTTTTGCGATCCCAGCCGGAGTGGCAGGCTCGCGTGCAAGCGACTGGCATTCTAGACGGGATGATGCAAGACCTGCGTGCCGGCGATATTCGCGCGCTGGCGAGCGCCACGGAACGGAATTTTTTCGGACCGATTCAGACCATTATTCCCTGGGCCAGCAACCTTTACACCGAGGCGTTGATCCACACGGTTCGCGAGGAGTTTCAGTCGGATTTCTGGGGCTTCTGGATGCTGGGCGGGATGGCAGGTGGAGGAATGGGCTTCTTCTTCAGCCCGGAGACACAGAGCGTCGCCGAAGATCGATTGCAAGCGATCATGGAGCATACGAAACGGCGGCTGGAGTCCGCTGTTTCATTTTCTACGGGGCCGGTGGTCTATGATTTTGCCGTCAACGAGGTGGGCAGCTTCGCACAACTTCTGTCGGGAGCGGCCGCCCTGATGCCCTCGGGTTATTACACTCTGATGATGCCGGCGCTGCTTCGAACGGATCCGCAATCGCTCTCCGCCTCGTGGCGGGCGGAACTGGAGAACTTTGCGGGAGCGTTCCGCGTCAGGCCGGAGATGACAGCGCTGATGCACAGCCTGTTTGACCGCTTGCTACCGCAGCACGAGCCACATCCTTCCGACGGAACCCGAACCTTGCGGGAACTCCTCTCCGATTACGGGTTCGATCAAGTGCAGCATGACCGCATACAAGCCGATTTGCGGAGCGGGCGAATTGGGCTTGCGCAAAACCGTTTGGCGACGAGCGCCACCATCAAAGATGTGCGAGTGAACGATGTGTTCGATGCTTGCGCAGCGCTGGATGGACGCTTTGCGGAGATTGGCCGGCGTGCTCTGCAGGCGGGCGAGATCGCCGTGGTTTCGCTGGCCGGCGGGGCCGGCACGCGTTGGACGCAGGGGGCCGGCGTGGTGAAGGCTTTGAACCCGTTTTGCAAGTTTGGCGGCCAGTTCAGGAGTTTTCTCGATATTCAACTGGCCAAGACCCGGCGTTCGAGCCGTGACTTTACGACCGTCATACCGCACGTGATCACAACCAGCTATCTGACCCACCGCCCCATCCAAACATACGTGGACGGGATGAGCGGCGGTTCGCCGGGCCGCCTGATTTTATCGCGCGGAAACAGCATCGGTCTGCGAATGATCCCGATGGCGCGGGACCTGCGATTTCAATGGGAAGAGACGCAACAGCAGGTGTTGGACGAGCGGAAGCAAAGGGCGCGGGAGAGTGCACAGTCGGCGTGGTTGAGCTGGGCGCAGCGCGCCGGTGAGGGAAGCGATTATTCCGATAATGTGCCGGCGCAATGCTTGCATCCCACGGGACATTGGTACGAAATCCCCAACTTGCTTCGGAACGGCATTCTGATGACGTTGCTGAACGAACGGCCGCAGCTTCGCTACCTGATGATCCACAACATCGATACGCTGGGAGTGAATCTGGATCCGGCACTGCTGGGCATTCATATGGATGGAGGGGCTGCGATTACGACCGAGGTCATCGCCCGCCACCTGGAGGACCGGGGAGGTGGCCTGGCCCGCGTCGATGGCCGGCTGCGGTTAGTGGAGGGACTGGCATTGCCCGGCGAAGAGATCGAATCTTCGCTTTCCTACTACAACTCCAGTACCACCTGGATTGATGTAGCGCAACTGCTTGCGGCATTCTCGCTCGATCGCGCAGACTTGGCGGATCAAGAAAAGACCTCGCAAGCAATCCGGCATCTGGCGTCCCGCATGCCCACTTACATTACGATTAAGAACGTCAAGAAGAGATGGGGGAAGGGCCAGGAAGACGTGTTCCCGGTGACGCAGTATGAAAAACTGTGGGGCGACATGACGGCGCTGGCCGGGCTGAAGACTGCTTTCGTCGCGGTTCCCCGGTTGCGGGGACAGCAACTGAAGGATGTCGCGCAGTT
This sequence comes from Bryobacterales bacterium, assembly GCA_038232555.1. Lineage (GTDB taxonomy): Bacteria > Acidobacteriota > Terriglobia > Bryobacterales > Bryobacteraceae > JBBSHP01. The sequence goes on along the minus strand of JBBSHP010000491.1, from coordinate 602 downwards.
GGACGGCTGGATGCGCGACGGGTCGGCCGATTATGTCAATTCGCTGTGTGAGTGGAATTGAGTAGCTGACGCGGCTACTGCGTTCCGGTGGGCGCGGCCCCACCCGGCTCCAGGTATTTTTCGAGCCATGCGAGCCACCTGCGATCTACGTCGCGCTGGCGCACCGGATCTGCGGGGCTGTGCCCTGGAATCGGATACGCGATAAATTGGGTGGTCACTCCGTTGTCTTTGAGCACGTGGTAGAGCTTGTACGACTGAGTCACCGTGACACGGTAATCGCCGGTGTCGGAAAGAATCAAGGTCGGCGTGCGAATTTTGTGCGCGTACGTGATCGGGGATTGCTCGATATAGCTGGCCATACGATTTTCCAGGTAGGGTGAGCCGCCAAACGCTGCTCCCCGGCGCACGTTGGAATCGCCCAGGTTGTATTGATCCATCCAGTCGGTAACGGCTGCTCCCGCGACGGCGGCTTTCCACCCGGGGTAATGCCCCAGAAGCCAGGTTGTCATGTACCCGCCGTAAGACCAACCCGACACGGCCATGCGCTGCTCGTCGACGAATCCGCGCTTCTTCAGCACTTCGACACCAGACATCACGTCGCG
>JBBSHP010000490.1:0-4623 GCA_038232555.1 Bryobacterales bacterium | reverse complement strand
GGTGCGGAAGGCAGCCGCCTGTCTGGAAGAGCTTGGATTTCCGGTCGAGCCATTTCACCCGGAGGGATTGGATGGCGCCCAGGATGTTTGGTGGTTCTTTTTCGGCGAACTGCCGGCGCGCATCACGAAAGAACTGATTGCGGGCCGGGAGGATCAGGCACATTGGACGGGAACGGAGTTTATGCGCAGGGCTCTTAGCGCCCCGGAGCCGACTGCCAATCAAGTTGTGGAAAACCTTTCGATCCGCGATAAGATGCGCGCGGCTCTGCTGCTTCAGATGAGACAATGCCCGGTGATTCTGATGCCGCCCTGTGGGGTCACGGCATTCAAACACCGCCAGCGCCGCTACCAGACCGAGCATCAAGAGATCGGCCTGTTTGAGGCGATGACGCCCGCCACGCCATTCAACTTGCTCGGATTCCCCGCCATGGTGATCCCCTTCGATCTGGATGAGCGCGGGCTTCCGGTGGGGATCCAACTGGTGGGGCGTCCTTATGAAGAGGAGTTGCTCTTGGAACTCGCGGTACGGCTGGAAGAGGCACGCGGGCCTTTTCCAGGACCGCCGGGGTATTAGTACAGAGGTGGTTCCCCGGGTGGTCGTGTCTTCCAGCGGCGATGGATCCAGAGCCATTGGTCGGGATATTCACGGATGACTTGCTCCAGGATCGAGTGCATCGCCTGAGTATCTTGTTGCACGTCGCCGCTGATGGGGATCTCAGGATAGAAGCGAAGGATGTAGCGGCGCTGCTCAGCGGACCAGAGCGCAAAGCCTGGGATGATGGGAGCCTTGGTGCGAGCGGCCAGCCGCACGAGAGCAGTGTTGGCGCAGGCCGGGACACCGAAGAAATCCACGAACGCACCCTCTTGCAGCGAAGTGTTCTGATCGATCAGCACGCCTACGGGTTCGTTGTTGTGCAGAGCGCGGAGGATGGATCGGGCAGAGTCCCACTTCTCGATCAGGCGATTGCCGGAGAGCTTGCGCGTTTGCTCCACTAACCGATCGATGCGTGGATTGTCGAGCGGCCGGATGACGATGTTCATGGGCTCAGTGAGAAAGCCGTGAGCGAAGGCGCTCAATTCCCAATTGCCCAGGTGAGCGGTAGCGATGAGTATGCCGCGGCCTTCCTGCTTGGCTCTGGCGTAATTCTCGAGACCCTCATAGGAAATCCAGTGCCCGATATTTTCACGGTTCATTTGAGGAAAGCGCGCAAAGGTGGCAATGATCCGCGCGATGGATTCAAACGAGCCGTCCGCAATCCTGCTGCGTTCAGAGAGGGTTTTGGACGGATACGCGATTTCCAAATTCCGCATGGCGATGCGGCGCAGGCGGGGCAGCGCGATGTCCAGAAGCTTGATATGAAATCGCGCCGATTGCGGCGAGGTGTGCGCTAGTGTCCAGAACAGTAAACGGGCGAAGATGGACTGGATCACTCGATCCAGCCGCCTCCAAGCACCAGATCGCGGTCATAGAAGACGGCGGCCTGCCCTGGCGTAATAGCGCGCTGAGGTTCATCGAACCGGACATCGATTCGCGCGGGATGAGCAGTGGGATGCAAGGTCGCCGGGGCGGCCAGATGCTTATTACGAATCTTGACCTGGGCGCGCGTGGGCGCATGAATGGCATCGGTTGAAACCCAATTCACATCGGAGGCAGTGAGCGTGGCGCGTAGCAATTCGTTGGTGCGGCCCACGATAACCTGTTGCGCGGCGGGGCGGGTCTCGATCACATAGAGCGGCTCTGCGGAGGCAATGCGCAGACCCCGGCGCTGGCCCACCGTGAAATGATGCACGCCGGCATGCTCGCCAAGCACCTGTCCATCCGTATTCACAATTTCACCCCGGGTCTGCTCGGGCCGAATGCCGCGCTCGTCGAAGTAAGCGTCGATGAAGGCCGCGTAGTCGCCATTGGGCACAAAGCAGATCTCCTGGCTATCCGGCTTTTCAGCCACGGGCAGCCCAAGCTCTCGCGCCAACTCACGCACTTGCGGCTTTGTGTAATCGCCGAGCGGAAATAGAGTACGGGCCATCTGTTCCTGCTTCAGCCCGAAAAGAAAATAGGTCTGGTCCTTGGAGCCATCCACGCTACCGCGCATCTCATGACGGCCGCTGCCCTCATTGAAAGCGATGCGAGCATAGTGGCCGGTGGCGATCTTATCCGCGCCGACTCCGGCCGCCATTTCAATGAACCGGTCGAACTTGACGAAGTTGTTGCAGAGAGTGCATGGGATGGGAGTGCGCCCAGCCAGATACTCGTTTACGAAAGGCTGGATCACCTGCTCTTCAAAGCTCTGCTCGAAGTTGACAACGTAGTAGGGGATGCCAAGGTGCTGAGCGACGTAGCGCGCATCGTAAACATCGTCGAGCGAGCAGCAGCGTCCTACCGAACCGCCTTCAGGAGTTAGCTGAGGCAAGCGGCGCTGATTCCAAAGCTGCATGGTGAGGCCGACAATGGGCTGCCCGCTGCGATGCAGCAAGCCCGCTACGGCGGAGCTATCCACTCCGCCCGACATGGCCACCGCGATGGGCTTGGGCTCAGACATGTGCAGAATAGGTGGGCGACAACTCGCGCAGCCTTGAGGTGGATTCGACCACCGCCTGAATGAGGGCGTCCACTTGCTGGTCCGTGTTTGAAGCGCCCAGCGAAAATCGCAGGCTCGACCGGGCGCGCTCGGGCGCAAGACCCATCGCGAGCAGCACGTGCGAAGGCTCCACGACGCCACTGGAGCAGGCCGAACCGCTTGAAACGGCGAAGCCTTTGAGATCGAGTGAGATCACCATGGCTTCCCCCTCGATGCCATCGAAAAAGATGTTGGACGTATTCGGTAAGCGGGGACCAGCGGCGCAGTTCACGCCGGAATCGGGTACTCGCGCAAGGAGTTCCGACTCCAGACGATTGCGAAGGGCGGTCAGCCGGGATTGCTCAGACGCGAGCGCCTGGGACGCCGCCAACGCTGCCCGTCCGAGAGCCATCGCTCCAGGTACGTTTTCGGTTCCGGCACGAAGCTCGCGTTCATGCCGCCCGCCAAACAGCAACGGCCGGAGCTTGGTGTTTTTCTTGACGTACAGAGCGCCAATGCCTTTGGGCGCATAGAGCTTGTGGCCGCTGATCGAATAAAGATCCACTCCCAGGGAGCGCAGGTCCACCGGCACCTTTCCTAACGCCTGCACACCATCCACGTGCAACCGCACCCCGGCTTCCCGTGTGAGACGCGCGATCTCCTGGATGGGCTGGAGCGCTCCGGTCTCATTATTGGCGTGCATGATCGACACCAGGACGGTGTTGGACCGAAGGGACCGCCGGACATCATCGGGATCGACGATTCCGTCAACTCCCACGGGCACGCGCGTTACGTCGACTCCGGCCCGAGCCAATTCGGAGCACGGGTTCAATACGGCAGGGTGCTCAATGGAACTGGTGATGACATGCCCAGATGCCTGTACCGTTCCGAAGATGGCGAGGTTGTTCGCCTCAGTCCCGCCACTCACAAACACGATCTCGCGAGCATCGCAGTGCAATAAAGACGCGACCTGACGCCGCGCCATTTCCAGCCGCTGCTTGGCTAGCTGCCCTTGATAATGGATACTGGAAGCGTTTCCATACACTCCGGCCATGGCCGGTAGCAAGGTATCGAGCACCTCTTGCGAGACTGGCGTGGTGGCGTTGTGATCGAAGTAAAAATGCTGCACTGGAAACCTCAGTTTACCAACTATGCCTGATCCGATTATCACTTTGACTACGGATTTCGGAACTTCGGACCACTTTGTGGGCGTGATGAAAGGCGTAATACTCGGCATCGCGCCGCAGGCCCGGATCGTGGACATTACGCATGAAGTCGCGCCTTTTGAAGTGACGCAAGCCGCCTTCGCGATCTCGCAGGCTTACGCTTATTTTCCGAAGAAGACCATTCACGTGGTGGTGGTCGACCCGGGTGTGGGCTCGGCCCGAAGGCCGCTGCTGGTTGAAACGGCGGGGCACTACTTGATCGCTCCGGACAACGGCGTGTTATCGATGATCTATAACCGGGCAGACCACAAAGTCCGGCACATCACGGCGGATGGTTACTTCTGCCAGCCCGTCAGCCGGACCTTCCATGGGCGCGACATCTTCTCGCCAGTAGCGGCCCACCTCGCGGCCGGTACTGCGCCCGCACGCTTCGGCAAGTTAGTGTACGATCACGTACGGCTGGCTCTGGATGAGCCAACGCAAACAGGCAAGCGCACCTGGACGGGCGCGGTGCTTCGAGTGGATCGCTTCGGAAACCTGATTACCAATTTGCATATTGACGCCTTCCCGAGTATTGCAACGCGGCCCTTTGAGATTGGCATCGGCTTTGAGAAACTAACCCGGCTCGCACAGACATTCTCCGAGGGCGATCCCGGTGAACTGATGGTACTCACCGGGAGTTCCGGGTTTCTGGAGGTCAGCGCGAATCAGGCGTCGGCCGCTAAACTTCTGGGCTGTGCGGCCGGATCACCGGTTGAGCTGACGCTCTATTCGTAATGTGCGCAGATAAGTGATTATCGATGCGTCCTCATTCCTATCCTCGTTAGGTAAGTTCAGGTTCAGTGCGTGGAATCCAGCGTTTCTGTTTGTCATCTCGCGGCTCTTCATCGACATGGTGT
>JBBSHP010000489.1:0-4624 GCA_038232555.1 Bryobacterales bacterium | reverse complement strand
CTTCCGCTGCCTCGAACTCGCTCTCTATCACTCACTTGGCAAGCTCCCAGAGCCCGAATCAACCCACGAGTTTTTCTGACGAACCAAAACTAAAACGAAGGACAAAATAATTATGGAATTGGGCATGATCGGATTGGGCCGGATGGGAACCAACATGGTGCGGCGTCTGATGAAGGCTGGCCACCGGTGCGTTGTTTACGACATCCAGCCTGAAGCCATCCAAACAATCGCCAAAGAGGGAGCGGTGGGCACGGCATCGCTCAAGGATTTCGTGAGTAAGCTCAAAGCACCGCGTACGGTCTGGATGATGGTGCCCGCAGCAGTGGTCGAACCAACGCTGCAAACCCTCATCCCGCTTCTGGAACGCGACGACGTGATTATCGACGGCGGAAATTCCTACTACCTCGATGATTTGCGCCGGTCGGGCGAACTGAAATCGAAGGGCATCCACTATGTGGACGTTGGGACCAGCGGCGGTGTCTGGGGTGCCGAGCGAGGCTACTGCCTGATGATTGGAGGCGACGAAACGGTGGTTCGCCGGATCGACCCCATCTTCGCCGCTCTGGCCCCGAACATCAACGAGGCGCCGCGAACCCCCGGCCGGGAGAAAGTGGGCGGCACCGCCGAACCCAGCACCGCCGAGAATGGATACCTTCACTGCGGTCCCAGCGGTGCCGGTCACTTTGTCAAGATGGTCCACAACGGCATCGAATACGGCATCATGGCTTCGTATGCGGAGGGGGCTAAACATTCTTCGCCATGCAAACATCGGCAAGCAGCAGCGGACTTCCGATGCGGAAACCGCACCGCTTCGCCATCCGGAGCACTATCCGTACGATCTCAACCTGGCGGATATCACAGAGGTCTGGCGGCGTGGCAGTGTCATTGCTTCGTGGCTTCTTGACCTCGCCGCCACCTCACTCCTTGAGAGCCCGGACCTCGCGAAATTCACTGGCAGGGTATCGGACTCAGGCGAAGGTCGCTGGACAATAGCCGCAGCCATCGACGAATCGGTCCCAGCACCCGTTCTCACTACCGCGCTGTACGAACGCTTCAGTTCCCGAGGCGAGGGTGACTTCGCCGACAAAGTACTGTCCGCGCTTCGTTATGAATTCGGTGGGCACGTTGAAAAGCCTGCTGCATCGCCTGGTCAAACCACGAAGGCCGATTGATGGCGACCTCTCATTCAGACGCGCTGGTGGTCTTCGGTGTCACGGGAGACCTCGCTCACAAGATGATTTTCCCGGCACTCTACGCAATGGTGAAACGAGGCACGCTCAATGTCCCGGTGATCGGCGTTGCGCTTCCGAAGTGGAGCCTGGATCGCCTGCACAAGCGCGTGACTGACAGTATCAAGCGCTCGGGCGGGATTGATAACAAGCGTGCCTTCAGCCATTTGCTCTCTTTGCTTGGCTATGTAAGCGGTGACTATCAAGATCCAGCGACGTTCAGCGCCCTGAAGGCTGCTCTCGGCAAAGCTCGACGCCCTGCGCATTGCCTCGCGATTCCGCCTTCGCTCTTCGCAAGCGTAATCAAGGGACTTGGAGCTGCGGACCTGGCCGGGCACGCGCGCGTCATTGTCGAGAAGCCTTTCGGACGCGATCTTGCCTCCGCACGAGAACTCAACAAGGTCGCGGAGTCGGTGTTCCCGCAGGATTCAATATTCCGCATCGATCATATCCAGCCGTATCGGTTCGCCAGTCCCCTGGCAGGGGATGAAAATCAAGTTGCTGCGACGAGGTTCTTCAAGCGGGGGCAACATACGATCTCCAAATAACCCAGGGCTCGTACTCTATTCCTTGTGTAGGATTATATAGTCCTACAACAGGAAGTATGCCACGGGAAGATTCTCCTGTCAACATAAAAAGGATAGTGATATCCTACAAGAGGAAACGGCCCGCTCATGCCTGACATCTACGAAGAGGTCGGTAAACAGATCCGGGAGTTGAGGACCGCACTCCGGGGTCGCGGCATCAGCCAGGAGGAACTCGCACAGGCGGTGAAGACCACCGCCAACACGATCTCTCGTTGGGAGACGGCTACCTACAAGCCGTCCATTTCCGATCTGGAGAGGTTGGCCCAGTTCTTTGGCGTGCCGATCACGATCTTCTTTCCCCAAGCCCAACCGAAGTCACGCGCAAATACAGTTCTCAGCGCCACGGCAGACCTGGATGACCACGATCTCGAAGAAGTAATGCTATACGCCCAATTCAGGAAGGCTCAGCACCGGGGCAAAAGAAGACGGTAAAGTCCCATCCGAGCAGCCCCGCTTGTCAGCCACGGAGCGGCCTACCGATGCCCCATGTTAAAATTTTGCCACCTTTTGTGGCACGTTTTGTCATTATCTGTGGCACGAATTGTCAATTATTTTGTCAACCTACATCATCGCAGGAGAAAAACCATGACTATTTCTGTTATGCCCCGCTCATTTTCCTACAGCGGATTACAGTTGCCGGACCCGAATCCAAAGCTGACCGTGGAGGAAGTGCAGAATGCGTTGCGGCCAGCTATCCCGAGATCATGACTGCAACCGTCACCGGCCCTGAGGCTCTTGGCGCGAAGCTGCTCTACACCTTCAGCAAAGCCATCGGAACGAAAGGATGACTAAGCGGCGGGTCCTGGAAGAACTAGCACGGGTCGCCCGCGGAGAAAACGCCAAGACCAGTGAGATCGTACGGGAGTTCCTGACACGTCCGCAGTTTCAGTCTTCCAGCCAAGCCCTGCAGCAGGCTTTGCAACGCAACCAGCACGGCCACGGCCGGAAAGGATCCAGCCTGCCTCTGCCCGCCGGCATTGTTCCCCCGGGCTAATCGCGGCAGGCGGGAGCCTGCCCGTGCCACGCCTCGATGGAATTCCGTTCCATCACCAATCTTTTGGAAGCGATGCGGCGGCGGCCCGCTTTGCGACGCTGCTTCTTGAAACCGATATTGCCTGTGCGGCTGACTGGAGCGGCTGCGGGGGCAACCCTCTCCATTTTGTTCGGCGGACGATCCAGCGGTTCGCGCACAAGGAAGAGAGGCTTCTGATCCGTCGCGTAGTCCTTCGGCTCAGATCTTGTCCGCGACTTGCGACCTCCGGTGTCGAGACGTCCGGTTTGGCAGGAGCAGTCAGAACTGAACTACGTCTTGGAACGTCTGCAGGCCCCCTCTGTGATTGCATTCATGAGCGACGCGACCTTGCGCGTTTTGCTGTTGCGAGCGGCCGGGGAGCCGTGAGAAACTATCGGAAGACGGTTTCGGGCTGATCCCGAGGAACTGGCGGAACGGTTTCGAGAGAGCTTGCTCCGGGCGGTTCGCAGGAGTCGGACGAAAAATTTACCCTCCCCCTAACAACTACCCGATGCTCGGGGAGAGGACGGACAGTGGCTGATAATTTCGAAGACGGCGAAGATAAAGAACACAGGCTTTTGCAGACGCTCTGGCGTCATTTGGCTGAAGACAGTCCAAATCCAAAGGATGACCGGCTGCCCTTCACGCGAAGAGCTGAGAGCCGCAGTGCTCGATCCTACCAAGGGGGATCCCTCCTTGCACCGACACCTCACGATCTGTTCGGGTTGCTATTTAGCATTCGAAAAAATGCTAAGGCGCGGTGAACGTAACGCGAGCATGGACAGGGCTGATCAGCTCTTCAACTTAGCTTCCGGCATGCGCACCAACTCGGAAGCCGGAACATCGAGCGTCTGCGCCAGTGGGAACACCGGCTTTGAGAGATGGTTTCTTCAGACCGCGCTCGATCAAGCTGATATACGTGCGGTGATACCCAGCTTCAAAGCCCAGTTGCTCTTGCGAGATTTTGCGCTCGCTACGAACGTCGTGTAATACCTGGCCGAACGCCCGCTCAAAACCCGCCTTGTCTTTCGCACCCGATGTTCGCGACTGCCGCGTGCTTTCCCGCATGGGCAGTCTAATCCTGGGACGTTGCAGACTATTGGTCTACAGACTATAGTCTGAAGTTGGCACCCAGGCTGTGGTTCACGGGTTTCATTTTCCCGAAAGGCGCTTGACTGCTGGTTTGCGCAAACATCTCCGCGAAGACTACACGAATCCCGAACGGCTTGGATGCCCGGATCGAGCACTGCTATCCAAGGTTTTCGAGAGTCAGAAATCCGGGAACACTTCGGTCTTGCAGCATCTGCGGACTTGTTCGGACTGCTTTCGGGACTACATTAATCGGAGCCGGGACTGTGGGCTAAACTGTGACGCCCCAGATTGACGACCGGCGTTCAATCAGTCAGAGTTGGATCCCAAGAGACGGCGTATTCTCCTCATTTCGTAGCCGAACCGCGATTCAGCGCATGCGGATCTTCATGCCGTTGGGCCCCGATCTCGGTCCAGGAGAAACCCGCCAGTCGGCGAATCACGATGTCCAGCATGCCGTCCCGAACCGAGGCAAGCACCTGGCCCGCGAGGACCCGATCATCCTCCTTAACTCGGGCTTGGCCGGAAAGGATTTCGCGACGCTTTCCAGTTGCCGCATTTTGCAGCGGCGCGCCAACTCCCGACGCACTCCGCGGACAATTGTCCGGCGAAGATACGCGGCCGGTTCACGGATTTCGCGCTTTTGTTGGCTTCTCTCCAAGCGTTCGAGCGCCTGTTCGAGCATCTCAGCAGCAGTCGAGGTGTCG
>JBBSHP010000488.1:0-4627 GCA_038232555.1 Bryobacterales bacterium | reverse complement strand
TCGATCATGCGCTGACGAAGAGGTGTCATGGGTAGCTCCTGAGAAATGGAATTGTGGTTATTGGAGTAACCACGATCCCAGTGTTTCGCAGGAGCTTGGCGCTCGTCACTCCAGGCGGCGACGGGTGAGACATACACGAAGGCGAATACCGCGAAGCGGTTTAGTTCAACGCGCTTAGAGGCTACTCATTACGTCTCGGAAATGGGTGATGTCGGGAGGCGTCGTCAGGAGAACACTTACGACGTCAAAACGAACCTTGTCCCAAGGTGCGTCAGCGCGCCGGGCATAGTCGCGCGCCGCCCGCAGCAGGCTTTGTTTCTTATCTTGGCCAATGGCCCGGTCAGGGGGGCCATACTCGCCCGTGTGACGGGTTTTTACTTCAACGATCACCAGCTTGTCGTTTTCCCAACCCACTAGATCGATCTCGCCGGAGCCGGCGGGAATACGGTAATTGCGGGCCACAATTACGAACCCGGCCCGCTGCAAGAACCGGTGCGCAAGGTCCTCGCCGCGCCTCCCAGTGGCCTGATCCAGTGTCCAGCGCCGCGAGCGAAGACGGGCGCGCAGCTTATCCGCAACTCGATAGAGGGATCCCAGCATGGCCGATCATTTGCTCACTTGATCACTTCGAACTCGAACTCCATCACCTTTCCGCGAATCACGAAGCACAGATAATGTTCCCAGAATCTGCGGAAGCGCGGGAATTGGTTGACCAGGAACTCGAAGCCTAACCATCTCCACAAAGCAAGTAATCGAACCCGGACCGAAATCTCATGAAATCGCGCATGCGAGTAGTAGCCGAAACCGCCATGATCTGGCCCGAAATATCGAAACGAGAAGCTGTTGAGATGCCAGCGGTGAGTGGGATCGCAGAATGAACTGAAATCGGTGTAGTGCGGAGTGACGATCAGAAGCCGCCCCTGGGTCCGGGCAATGCGGTGAAACTCTTCCATGGCCCGGATTACATCGGAAACGTGTTCGATGACATGGATGGCACGAACAGAGTGGAAGGAACCGGTGCGAAAAGGATACGGGAAGCTGTCGAGGTCGCAGATCACATCGGCCTGAGTGGCGCTGTTGCGATCGATGCCTATCGAGCCAGGATATTTCTTAATACCGCAGCCGACGTCAAGAATCAGGAGTTCGCCGTCTTTTCGCATTCTGCTCCTTCACGTGTAGCATAGCCACGAGGTCCGTCCCGCGCTTCGCGTATGCTGATACGGTGCCTGTCGCGAACCAAGCGCCGCCTTTAGCCGGCTACAACCTGTACCAAAGCGATGCGGCCCTCGGTTCCGCAGTGGAGCGGGAGTGCGCCGGATGGGCCGGGTCAACTTTAAGCGACTTCGGCGAGTTCGCGGGGTCGGAAGAGGCGATCCAGTGGGGTTTTCAGGCCAACGAAAATCCCCCGGTGTTGCGGACTCACGACCGTTTTGGTAATCGGATCGATGAGGTAGAGTTCCATCCTGCCTGGCATAATTTGATGCGTGAATCGATCCGGCACGGACTGCATAATCTGCCGTGGTGCGATGGCCGGGCGGGAGCGCATGCCGGCCGTGCGGCCCTGATGTTCCTGGCATCCCAGAATGAGCAAGGACATACCTGCCCAGTGTCGATGACGTACTCCTGTGCACCCGCGCTGCGCAACAATGCTGAGCTATTCGCGGAGTGGGATCCGCTGCTGCGCTCCTGCGAGTACGATCCGCGCTCGCTGCCGCCACGAGAGAAGACTGGCGGATTAATCGGGATGGCGATGACGGAGAAGCAGGGTGGGTCCGATGTGCGGGCGAATATCACCGTAGCGGAACCCTCCGGTGGATCGGGCGAGCGCGCCGAGTACCGGATTACCGGTCACAAGTGGTTCTGTTCGACTCCGATGTGCGACGCGTTCCTGATGCTCGCGCAAGCTCCCGGGGGGCTGACTTGCTTTCTGCTCCCGCGCTGGACTCCGGATGGGGAGCGCAACAACTTCCATCTACAACGGCTGAAGCCGAAGCTGGGGAATCGATCCAATGCATCGAGCGAAGTGGAGTTCGCGGGAGCTTGGGCACGTCGCATCGGGGAGGAAGGCCGGGGCGTCCCGACCATTATCGAGATGGTCCAGCACACGCGGCTGGACTGCGTAATTGGTTCTTCGGCAACCATGCGCCAGGCGGTTACTCAAGCCGTTCATCACGCCCGGCACCGCCGCGCTTTCGGCAAACTGCTCGTGGATCAACCACTGATGCAGAACGTGCTGGCGGATTTAAGCGTGGAATCCGAAGCCGCAACGCTGGTGACGATGAGGTTAGCAGGGGCGTTTGACCGGCGCTCGCGCGACGCCGGCGAACGCGGGTTAGCTCGCCTGGGCACCGCGGTTGCCAAGTACTGGATCTGCAAGCGCACGCCGTCCCTGGTGGGCGAGGCTTTGGAATGTTTGGGCGGTAATGGCTATGTCGAAGAATGCCTGTTGCCGCGCTTGTATCGAGAAGCGCCGCTGAACTCCATTTGGGAAGGCTCTGGCAATGTGATTTGTCTGGATGTTCTGCGAGCGATAAGGAAAGATCCCGGCGCGCTGGAGGGTCTGTTGGCCGAGATCGGTGTCGCGCGCGGCGGCCACTCCGCTTTCGATGCCGCGGTGGCTCGGTGGCAGACAGAGTTTGCTGTAACAATCGACGAGTGCGACGGGAGAAGGGCTGCAGAAGGGCTAGCGCTTCTATTCCAGGCCAGTCTCCTGATCCGGCACAGTCTCCCTGAGATTGCCGACGTGTTCTGCGCAACTCGGCTAGCGGGGGATTCGGGATACTGTTTCGGCACGCTGCCGGGCGGAGTAAACGCGCGTCGAATCATTGAGAGAAGCTTTGCGCCAAGCCGTTGACGAAGTCTCCAACCCCGGACCATCCAGGCTGCGCTGGCTGATGATCGCCCTGGTTTTCTGGGCCACTGTAATTAACTATCTCGATCGCCAGACACTGTCGGTCGCAGCCCCTGTGATTCGCGAGCAGTTCCACATGAGCAACATTGCCTACTCGCGCGTGGTGTTCGCTTTTATGTTGGCGTACACCATCGCGAATGGCATTTCCGGGCCGCTGATTGACCGGCTCGGGACGCGACTCGGCTATGCCAGTACGATCGCCTGGTGGTCGGCGGCCGCTATGCTGCACGGGCTGGCGACAGGGCCGGTCAGCCTGGGCCTCTGCCGCTTTCTGCTCGGGCTAGGAGAAGCGGGTAACTGGCCCGCTGGTGTGAAGGTAGTGTCCGAATGGTTTCCCGCTGAAGAGCGTGCGCTCGCAGCGGGCATTTTCAATACAGGGTCCTCAATAGGCGCCATACTTGCTCCTCCGGTAGTCGCATGGATTCTGTTGACTTGGGGCTGGCCCGCCGCGTTTGTCTCCATCGGCATGCTCGGATTGGTGTGGCTGTTTTTCTGGTGGCCGGTTTACCGAACACCGCATGGCACTACCCAGGAAATTGCTCCGGCGCGCGTGCCGGGCTGGACTTTGTTTCGGACGCGCTTCGTGTGGAGCTTGACGCTGTCCAAGATTTTCTTTGACCCGGTTTGGTACTTCTACATCTTCTGGTTTCCCGAATACCTCAAGAACGCCCGCCATTTCGACATGGCTTCGATCGGAAGATACGGGTGGATTCCTTTTGCCGTGGCGGGCTTAGGCAATGTTTTCGGGGGCGCCCTATCGGCGTTTCTACTACGCAGAGGCTGCTCGCTCACGGTCGCGCGCAAAGGCGCAGCAACGGTATTTCTCTGTCTAATGCTATCCGCCCTCCCTGCCGTGTTGGTTGCGGACCTGCGGCTCTCCATTGCGTTCGTGGCGATCGCGATGATGGGATACACGGGCGCTCTTGCGAACACACTCGCCTTTCCCGCCGACGTGTTTCCCAAACATTTGGTTGGCTCCGTGTGGGGCCTGGCCAGCATGGGCGCGGGCTTCGGCGGCATGATCTTCGTCCTACTGACCGGCTGGGTGGTGGAGCACTATTCTTACATTCCGGTGTTCTTCGGATTTGGAATCATGCCCTTGATCTCCGCAGCAATCCTGTGGACGTTGGTACCTCCGATTGAACGTGGGACGCGCTTTTAACCTGGCGACATCAAGGCAAGGCTCTGTTAGCTTAGAAATGCGAGATGATCTACTTCTCAAATATCAATAAGCAGTACGGTAAACAGCTCGTTTTCGTAGACGCTTCTTTTCAATTAAATCCCGGCGAAAAGGTCGGTCTGGTCGGTCCTAATGGCTCGGGTAAGACGACGCTGTTCCGAATGGTGGTGGGAGAAGAAGCGCCGGACGAGGGCGAGGTTTCGGTTCCCAAGAAGCTGACGGTCGGCTACTTCCGTCAAGACGTAGAGGAGATGAAAGGCCGCTCGGTCCTGGATGAAGCGATCGCCGGGAGTGGGCGCGTAGGCGATCTGCATCATGAGCTCGAAGACCTGCAGCGAGCCATGGAAGATCCCGACCGGGCGAGCGATATGGACCAGATTCTCGCGCGGTTTGGTGAGGTGCAGGAAGAGTACGAGCACCTGGGCGGCTATACCTTGGAGGCTCAAGCGCGGGAGGTGCTCCATGGGTTGAGCTTCAAGGACGACCAGATCGATGGGGATTCCGGAGCCTTGTCGGGCGGCTGGAAGATGCGGGTT
>JBBSHP010000487.1:0-4632 GCA_038232555.1 Bryobacterales bacterium | reverse complement strand
TGATGGATATGCCGGGAAGCGTAATTGGCATATACAGAATAGTGCCCTCGTTGAGCGGAGGCATGAACTCGGAACCAAGCCGCAGATAGACGGGAACTGTTGCCCCCACCGCAATTACCGCAAGAAAAATCACCAACCATTTGTGGTTCAGCACAAAGCGCACAACCGGGTGATAAATGCGCATGAGTGGCCGGCTAATCGGGTGATGCTCCTCACTGTGGAACTTGCCGGCGAACCCGGCGGTCGCGATGCGGGCCAGCCAGCGAGGCCGAAACGTGAACTCCTTCGTCCTCATCAGCAACAGGATGATCGCCGGAACCAACGTGATCGCAAGAATCGCCGCAATCGCCATAGAGAAATTCTTCGTGAATGCGAGGGGCTTGAACAATCGGCCTTCCTGGTACTGGAGCGCGAAGATTGGCAAAAAGGAAACCGCGATCACCAGCAACGAGAAAAAGCTCGGCCCACCCACTTGCTTGACAGCATCGATAATGACGCGGGTCGGATCGCCCTGGCGACCCTCGGCTTCCCAGTGTTCCAATTTCTTATGCGTTTGCTCGACTACGATGATGGAGGCGTCCACCATCGCGCCGATGGCGATCGCAATACCGCCGAGTGACATGATGTTGGCGGTCACGCCGATCAGGTGCATGGGAATGAAGGCCAGGATCACTGCGATAGGGATCGTAAGAATGGGGACAATCGCGCTGGGAAGATGCCAGAGAAAGATGAGGATCACAACGCTGACGATGACGAGTTCCTCGATGAGCGTGCGGCGTAGCGTCTCGATTGAACGCTGGATCAAGTCCGAGCGGTCATACGTGACTTCTACGTCGACGCCGGGAGGGAGGCTGGACTTCATTTGATTGAGCTTGGCCTTAACGCGCTCGATCACATCCATCACGTTCTGCCCGTAGCGGACCACCACGGTGCCACCCGTCACCTCGCCCTCGCCATTGAGCTCGGTCACGCCGCGGCGCATCTCGGGTCCCAGTTCGACGCGACTAACATCGCGTACCCTGATCGGCGTACCTCCGGTATCTGAACCCACCGCGAGACCCTGAATATCGTCTATGGACCGAAGGTAGCCTCGGCCGCGGACCAGATATTCTTTTCCAGTAAGTTCGAGCGAGCCGCCCCCCACTTCGCTATTGCTGTTCCGGATTACCTCGATTACGTGATTCAGGGGAATTTTATAGGCCAGCAATTTCACCGGATCGACATTGACCTGATACTGCTTGATAAAGCCGCCAACCGTGGCGACCTCGGCCACCCCGGGCACGCTCTCCAGCCAGTACCGTATGTACCAGTCGTTGAACGAGCGCATCTGTTGCAGATTATTCCTGCCGCTCTTGTCTACCAGAGCATATTGGAAAGCCCAACCTACGCCCGTCGCATCGGGCCCGAGCTGCGGAGCGACGCCGGGGGGCATCTTCCCCGTAATCTTGCTCATATACTCCAGCACGCGCGTGCGGCCCCAATAGATATCCGTTCCTTCGTCGAAGATCACGTAGACATAGGAGAAGCCATAATCCGAGGTGCCCCGGACGCTGGCCACATGGGGCGCTGCCAGCATCGCGGACACGATCGGGTAGGTAACTTGGTCTTCCATGATATCGGCGCTGCGGCCGGGCCACTCGGTGTAGATAATGACTTGCGGGTCAGACAGGTCGGGAATGGCATCGAGCGGCAACTGCCGCATGGACCACAGGCCACCCAACACGAAAGCGACCACCAGGATGACGATGATCGCCCGGTGGGCCGCCGAATATTCGATGATCCAATTAATCATGTGCGCGTTCTCTACCGGGCCGTGATATTCATTTGCTTGGCGCCAAGGACTTGATCCCCGCGCTTGACCGTAACGGTGGTCTGCCACGTCCAGGCCATCGGAATATCCACAGTGCCCGTATACTGGCCACCACCCGAGCTCTGAAGAGCCGCTTTTGAACTCATCGGGGCCATGTTGCCCATCTGCGGCATAAAAACACGAATTTCGACCTGCGCGCCGTCGACCGGTTTGCCCGAAGCGTCACGGACTGTCACTCGCACAGGATTACCGCCTACCTTGGCCTGCTTCGGCTCTAAGATTTCGATATTGAGGTTTTGTGCTGACGAGGCTTGGCCTGCGCTAGCTGCGGGGGTGGAAGGTTTCCCCATATTCGCGAACGCTCCTTTGAGCCGGCTTTCCGCATCCACGAGGAAGTTCGCCGCCGTCACGACTTTGTCGCCGGCCTTCAGACCTTTCTCTATGCCATAGTCGTCGCCAGCGGCGGGCCCAAGTTGGACTAAGCGAGGCTCGACATAGCCCTGACCTTTGTCGATAAAGACATACTGTTCGGTCCCTGTGTTGAGAACTGCATCCTGCGGTACCACGAGTTGAGTTCCCAAATTGATGTGCAGCTTGATGTTGGTGAACATATCGGGCTTGAGTGCAAGCCCTGCATTGGCAAATTCCAGGCGGACTTGTGCTGTTCTCGTCTTGGGATCAAGATATGGGTAAAGGTAATCTACGCGGCCGTGCAGGGTCTTCGCCGAGCTATAGGGGAAATCTACGTCGGCCCTCTGCCCCACTTTGACGTACGGCAACTCGTACTCATAGAGCTCACCGATCACCCAAACCCGGCTCAGGTCTACGATCGTATACAGATCCATCTCCGGGTTCACGAATGTGCCGTGGTGGTAGGCTTTGCGCTCAGTGATGATGCCACTTACAGGAGAATAGATTTCGATGGCTCGCTTCACAACGCCTTCTTTTTCCAGGATTTGGATCTCGGATTCCGGGACATCCCACAAACGCAGTCGGCTGCGCGCCGCCTCGAGCAAGTTGTCCGATCCATCCGCGATCCAGGGAAAGGAGCTATCTTTGAGAACCTTCTTAGACTTCAGCGCAAGCAGGTATTCTTGCTGCGTCGCAACTAGATCCGGACTGTAGATGGTGAATAACGGGTCTCCTACACGCACGGGCTTGCCAACGGAGTCGGCAAAGACCTGTTCGATGTAACCGGACACTTTGGTATGGATGTGAGTAACCTTCGTCTCGTCGTAGGTCACCTTGCCCACCATTCGAATTTCCTTCACAAGCGGTTTGGCGACCGCCGCGACGGATCGCATCCCGATCAACTGCTGCTTTTCTGGTGGCACGAAAATCGCGTTGTCGGTATTTGCCGATCCAGACTGCCCGGTTCCCATCTTCATGCCGGGCATTCCCGGCTTGTCTTGCGTCTTTCCTTTGTCCCCCGCTTCTGTTCCCTTCTTCATGCCGGGCATTTCTGGCATGTCCTCGGTTTTCCCCTGGCGCCCTCCTTCGGCTCCCGCTCCCGCTGCTTGCGTGCCCGAACTTCGGTGAGTAATGAAGCGGTATGCGACCACCCCGGCTCCCGCCAGGACCAGCAGCCCGATTATCGCGAGCCACCGCCTCTTCCCGCCGTGAGGGGCAGCGTTCGAATTCGGCGGTTCGGGCGCGGCCGTCGAATTCTGCTCCGGGTTCATCAAGTCGGTGTGTTCCGTATCTTGCGACAATGTCTTCTCCGATTACTGTGTAAGGGTTCTGCTAATGAGTGGTTCTAAACGGGCGAGCGCCTGCTCATGCTTCGCAAGCTCTTCGTAGTACTGCATCTCAAAGCCGAGAAGCGTAGAGACGCTGTTGATCAGAGAGAGAAAGTCGACGTTACCGACTTCGTACGCCGCCGTCGTCGACTCCAGCGCAAGGGCGGATTGAGGGATGACACCGGCTTCGTAAAGAGAGAGAAGTCTTTCGCTCGTCGTGGCAATCAGATACTGATCCTGAGCCGTAAAGATCAGTACCTGATGTGTGGATTGCACGTTGTGACGAGCTTCCTGGAGCCGTGCAGCAGCCTCTTCCACGCCGTAGCGTTGTTTCCGCGAGTAGTAAATAGGGAGCTTTACTTCGGCTACGGCCATGTAGTAATCGGGGAACCGTGATCCCGTCCGTTGCCACTGAAAGCTGAAGTTGAAGTCGGGGCGGTACTCAAGTCTTGCCCGGTTCACCCCCACTGCCCGGCTGTCAACCAGCAACTCCTTCGACCGCAGTTGTGGCGCGGTTTCCCGTACCAGGCTCAGCAGGGATTCCAGATCCATTCGCAGAGGAGATCTTTTTAAATCGGGCGGATTACCCAACGGTGTGGTGCGGGCGCGATTAAGTAACGAGTTGATCTGCGCTTCGGTACTTTTGCGCCGTTGTTCGAGCACCTCGAGCTGCTGGACTAAGCGCGAAACCTCAACCTGTGCCCGCAAGACATCAGCTTGAATGCCCTTTCCTACCGAATACCGCGCCCGTGCGATTTTTTCAAAGCGATCGAGCAGATCCCGGTTTCGTTTGGTCACTTCGATCGACTTCGCCGCCGAGAACCACTCGTAGTAGGCCACCTTTAGCCGCGACGTCGTCTCAAGCAATGTTGCGCGGTACATTTGGCCTTCGCTTTGCGCCTCTTTACGCGCTTCTTCGCCAGCCAAGGCCAATTTTCCAGGGAACGGAACCTCCTGTGCCACACCAACTCCACGGTAAGCGAAGTTGCTGACGTTCAACGAGGAGAACGGGTGCCCAACCCCGAAATCCGTATAGGATACTCGCGGCTCGGGTAATGTGCTCAGTTGAGAAGGACGCGCGTT
>JBBSHP010000486.1:0-4637 GCA_038232555.1 Bryobacterales bacterium | reverse complement strand
GCGGTCAGGCCAGGCAGTTCGTGTTCCGGAACGTAACGCAAGTAACGAACATCGCCCATGCCTGCCTCCAGCCTCCGGACCGTTCTGTCGGATTGCCAGCCGGTCGCACCCGCCACGACCAGGTCAAACTCCTCCCGAAGACTCGGCTTTAGCAAATGCCAGGCGTCCAACAACGTGTCGATGTTCTTGCGAGGCTCGATCGCCCCGACAAACAAAACATAGGGCTTGGCGGCCGGGCGGGCAGCAGGCCTTTCGTTCGCCCGAAAATAGGCTTCCGGAACGCCCGAATAGATCACCCCAATCCGATCGGGATCGATGCCGAGGATGCGGATCGCGTCGCTGCGGCTGTTCTCCGATACCGCTATTAGCTTATGCGCGCGCTTCAGCGTTTGCTCTGCAAAACTCTGGTCGGCCCTGATATTGCCCGGCGTGTGCAGTTCCGGCAAAATCCAACAGGTCAGGTCGTGAACTGTTGCGGTTAGTCGAGTTTTCCTGGGCGCATTTCGAATCTGATTGGATACATGGAAAACGTCAACGCCGGAAGTCACCCAATCGATGGCCGGATTGCCGGGGATGTTGACGAAATAGAGCAGTGCCAGCCGCGAGTAGGTCGACAGTGGACCCAGGCCCGAGCTCTCATGGGTCAAATTGCCCAGGCAATTCAGAAATGGAAATGCCTGGAAATCATCCCCTGACGACAGCGCTCTGAGATGCTGAATCCAATGATAAGTGTAGTTCTTGATGCCCGCGCTGCGCAGCAGAACCGAGGTGGCATCAATTAGCACTCGCATGGTTGGAGTACAGAAACTTGCCCCCGCTTTCCGCGGTCACGTGGAGCGCTGGCTTGCCCACTACCGCCTCTATCTTTGGAACCTCAGGGCCCTCTACCAACAGATAGTATTGCGCGGGACTCGACCAAAGTTGTTTGAACTCGGGATCTTCGATGAATACCTTGGGGGCATCGGGCGCATAGGAGCCGTACTCGAGATTGGTCTGTCTCCCATGCAGTAACAGAGCCGTGCGATTGGTATAAAAGAACACTGATGAAAACGTGTAGTACGCGTTATCTTCGATCAATTGCCCAGGCGGAGCCTTCATCAGCGCCTCGGCCAGCGGCCGCGAGGAAAGATACGGATCGAAAGTCACCATCGCAAGACGGGCAGCCGTCAGGAACATCGCCATCATCACCGCCATGGCCAGATAAGCCTGCGCCCTCTGTGCGGTGCTGCGAAATAAAATCAGTCCAGCGAGCCCGATCAAGAATGCTAAACCCGCCAGCATCAGCGGACCGCGCAAGTAGGCGAACGAATCGAGAGTCAGGTCGCCCATGTGTCCCAGCGAGAGCGTGTAGTTCTCGGGATGCTGTGTCAAAGCCTGGGAGATGTCGCCCGGAGTAGGCAGAGACCACACTCTCGACAGGATAAACACAATTGCTGCCATGGCCGCCGCTGCGATTGCTGCGATAATCCACTTTCCGTAACGAATCCATGCCCCGTCCTCACCACTCATCGCGCACCCCACTAACAACGCGAGCGCCGGGTAACACGGCATCGAATAATATTCCTGGGTAGATGAGAATGTGAAAAAGATGAGGATGAATGCCGTCCAGCAAAGCGCCATCAGCCTGGTGTTAGTAGCGCGATCCTCCAAGTTGGCCTCAGGCCTGTAACTCAGCCGCGCTATAGCTGGCAGAAACACACTCCACGGGAAAAGCCAGAGTAAGTGGAAAAGCCAGAACCACACGCGCGGCACCGTATTGTAGTCGCGCGGATATCGCAGGTTCAAGAACCGCAAGACGTGCTCGTTCATGAAATAGAACCAGAAGAAGCCATGATATTGGCCCGGTCCTGAATGCAAGCCCCAATAAAAGTACGGCGGGTTCGCGAGCGTGGCCAGCACATGCCAGGGTGCTGCAATCAGCAATGCAATCGACACCCCTGAGAAAACGTGCAAGCGCCCCCAGGTTTCCCGAGCCATCAGCTTTCTAGTAAATGCCAGATAGAGGAAAATAGCTGCAAGGGGGAACACCGCCGCAATCAGCCCTTTCAACAGCAATCCGGTACCGATACTCCCCGCCATTACCGCCGCCCACAGGCGTGGACGTATTTCTTTTCCATCCAACGCTCGCAGAAACGCCCACAGCGCAAGTGTGATCGTCAGCGTCAGAGTGACGTCCGGGATCAACACGCGGGTAAATAGAAAGAGGCCAACGCAGGTGGAGAGCACCAGTCCTGCATACAGCCCGGCGGCTTCCGTGAACGCCCACCAGCCGATCCGCGCCGTCAGCCAACACAGGCCGATGGCAGCCAGAGCGATTGGTAGTCGTGCGGCCCAGTCATGTACTCCAAAAACTTTAAATGAGATCGCGATCAGCCAATACTTCATTGGCGATTTTTCGAGGTAAGCTACGCCGTTCAGTCGCGCCGTAACCCAGTCGCCGGAATCCAGCATGTTACGCCCGATTTGCGCCTGCACCCCATCCACGTCGTCCATCAGTGAGGGAGGGCTGACGATGCCGCCCAGAAACACCACCGACGCAAAAAGAAGGACGATCAGCTCGTTGCGGAGACGGCCTGCTCTACCTGGTTGACTTCGTGGACCCGCGGAGCCGCTTGTATGCCCCACCTCTTCATCCATAGGAAGAGCGTCAACAGACCCCATAAGTGATACCCGAGATTAGCACGCCTTTCCATATGATCGTCGATCAGTTTCTCCACCGTTTTCCAATGAAACAGCCCGGACTCCTCCACTGCCGTTCGCGTCACAGTATCCAGCAGGAGGGGCCGAAGAGCATTCCGGAACCAGTCATGAGCGGGGATATCAAAGCCTTGTTTCGGGCGTTTGATCACTTCCCGGGGAAGCTTGCTGGCCATCAAGTGACGCAGCACGATCTTCAGCCCTGCGCCCGAAACCTTAAAAGACTCCGGCAACGACGCCGCGAACTCAGCCACGCGGTGATCCAGATAAGGAACGCGCACCTCCAGCGCATGCGCCATGCTCATGCGGTCGCACTTATAGAGGATGTTGTCTGGAAGATAGTAAGTCTGATCCAGCCAGATGAACTGGTTGAGTCGCCCAACTTTACGGGATTGCGCCGGTAACGTATCGAGTAACGACCCTACTGGCGGATGTCCGTTCCGTACGTGCAGCTTCTTCTTCTCGCTCTCTGAAAACGTGCCGTTCCAAAACAAATGCGCGTCTCCCGGTGAAAGTAGCGACCCCTGCAACATGCGTTGTACCTTGTAGTCCAGGCCGATTTTTTCATCGGACACCGGCCACGCACGCGCCAACCGCACTGCGGCTTGTCTCGCAAACCCGGGCAGCCGTCGGAGCGGGCCCGCATACGAGTCCGCCAGATACGTGAGATATCCTCCGAACAACTCGTCCGCGCCATCTCCGCTCAACGCTACCGTGACATGCTCCCGGCTCATGCGCGAAAGAAACCAGACCGGAAGTGCACCTGCATCCGCGCCAGGCTCATCTGAGTAGAAGGCCATGTCCTCGATCGCCGAAACGAGGTCCACTGATTCATTCAGATCGAACTCGTGGTGCTCGGTTCCGTAGGTCTCGGCAACAGTCTGTGCGTATTGGCCGTCGTCGAATTTTCGCCCTTGGAATGACACCGAAAATGTTTTCAGCCGGGTAGGGCTAAGCTCGGATGCATAATGCAACAGCGCCGAGGAATCCAGCCCTCCGCTGAGCCACAAGCCCAGCGGCACATCCGCAGTCAGATGCTCTTTCACGGATTGCTTTAACAGGCCGTCCAGTTGTTCGGCTGCTGCATCCAGACTCAGGCCGGATTGTGGCTCGAAATTCAGTTGCCAGTAAGGGGCACTGCGGACCTCGCCGTTGCGCCATTCCATCCAGTGTCCGGGCGGCACCTTCTTGATGCCCTCAACCAGCGTGTGCGGTGAAGGCACGTAGTTGAGCGATGTGAAGTAATGCAGGCCTTCCGGGTCCAAACGGCGCTCAATCTCCGGATGAGCGAACAGCGCCTTCAGTTCCGATCCGAAGTAAATTTCTCTGCCCGCCCGGTAAAAGTACAGGGGCTTGATGCCCATCCGGTCTCGCGCAAGTACCAGGCGCCGGTCCCGCTCAGACCAGATCGCAAACGCAAACATCCCGCGCAGCTTGGATAAGCAGTCCAGGTCCCACTCCTGAAAGGCTTGTAGTACTGTCTCGGTGTCACAGCGTGACCGAAATTTTCTTCCGCGTGAGCACAACTCTTCGCGCACCTCGGTGTTGTTATACACTTCGCCGTTAAAGACGAGGACCATGTTCCCGTCTTCGCTGCGAAACGGTTGATCGCCCGCTTCCAGGTCGATAACCTTAAGGCGGACTGCGCCAAGCGAGATCGCCTCGGACTGGAATACCGACTGCTGATCGGGCCCTCGATGAGCCAGACCAAGCGTCGCCTCCCAGATCCGGGTAGAATCCCGCTTAGGCCGGTAGTGTGTGTAGCCAGCTATGCCGCACAAGATGTAGCTCCCCGTTATTTCTGGCGCTTCACCCGCGCCTGCTTCTTCACGTCACCCAAAGAACTGAATGGTGCGAATATAACACAATTTAGTCTCCGCATGTTAAAAGACTACCGGCTGAAAGCCGGTAGAATCCTTTGCGACTGAAAGTCGAGGTTG
>JBBSHP010000485.1:0-4640 GCA_038232555.1 Bryobacterales bacterium | reverse complement strand
TGCCGGCAGCCGAAGTAGAGACAGGCTTTATCGATTTGGTGTTATCGCGCCCGCTGGCCCGCCACTGGATTATCACTCGTACCATCATGCTCTTGATCCTATCGATTGCGGAGCTGTTGGCCTTGATGATGTTGGGGACTTGGATAGGCCTCGAAACGGTTGCCCCGAAAGACGCCGCATGGCCTTCCGTGAGCTTGATTCTTTCCCTTGCTCTTAACCTCGGCTTGTTAATGCTGTGCTGGAGCGGAGTGGCGATGGCGATTGGCTCGGCAGCGCGCCGGCGTAGCGTAGCAGGCTCTATTGCTGGGCTGCTCGCTTTGACTGCATTCCTACTTGACTACGTGGGTCGCATGTGGCAGCCCCTGGAATCGGTTGCCTGGTTATCGCCGTTTCGATACTACAGCCCGTTCGGGCTCGTGATGGGGACGGCCCTCCCCGGGAAAAACCTCGCGGTGCTTGGAGCGATCGGGGCCACCGGCTTCGTCGCAGCCTACGTTTTGTTCTCGCGACGGGATATCTCGCATTGAATGCCCGATTCAGCATCTAGGTTGCGGCTTAGTATAAGCTGATTCCTTATGCTTATCCTCGCTGCAATTCTCGCGATCTTCGTTTACGGAATGATCGCCGCGATGTTGGGCACCATCCTGCCTGACCTCTCCTCGCGATTCCATCTATCGCCGAAACAAAATGGAACCATCGCTTTTGCACAAGCGATTGGCCTGATCATCGCTTCCGTATCCGTGGGGCCGCTGATCGATACACAAGGCAAGAAAGTCGGGTTGGTGCTCGGATTGGCTATCATCACAATCGCGCTTTTCCTCTTGCCTAGGTCAACCGGCTTCACCAGCATCGCTCTTTATCTGTTTCTGCTCGGACTCGGTGGGGGAATCATCGTGACAGGCGCCAACGCTCTGGTAAGCGATATCAGCCCCGACCGTCGCGGCACGACTCTCAATCTGTTAAATCTCTTTTTCGGATTGGGCGGTTTGGCCACGCCATTTATTTCGGCCAATCTGTTGAAGCGCGATTCGCTTAAGCTCTGCTATCTGGTGGCCACCCTGACCGCTGTCACCCTCGTGCTCCACATCGCCACTCCGATGCCCGCGGCCAGCGGAGCCAGGAGTTTCGTTTTCTCTGAAGTAGGGTCGCTGCTCCAAAATCCTTCCCTCTGGCTGCTGGGCCTCTTCCTCTTTCTTTATGTATCGGCGGAAGTGGGTGTTTGGAATTGGCTCACGCGCCACCTCATCGCCCAAGGCATTCCCGAGCCTCGCGCCCTCAACATCCTGTCTCTCGGGTTCGCCCTTGGACTCTTGATCGGTCGAGTGGCAGTCTCGCCAATCCTCATCAGCGTTTCAGCGCTCACGGTTACGCTATGCGCGGCAATCGCGATGACTCTCACCACCTATTTCATGATTCAGACCAAAGATCCCAAGGTTGCGTGGATACTGGTGTTCCTCGCCGGCGTAGCCATGGCGCCGGTCTTTCCCACCACGCTTGCAATTGTCGGAGATAATTTTCAGCGCATGACCGCGACGGCAATGGGCGTCGTCATCACGCTGGGCTGGATCGGTTTGGCAGTCAGCTCCAACGTCATCGGCGCCATTGCCGGCCCGGACCCTAGAAGGTTGAAGAAAGCTCTACTCTTGTTGCCAGGCGCCGCGGCCATGATGGTTGTCGTCAACCTGCTGCTTCATGTGGTTAAGTAAAGCTACTCGGTAACTGCGTATCCGGGCACGTTCTTGCCCTGCAGATACTTGTCCATCCAACCGACAATGTGCTGCAGACGCTCCACCCGGTGCCGGGGCGTTCCGGATCGCGACAACTCGTGTGACTCCCCGGGGAAGCGCACCATTACTGTCGGACGCCTGAGATATTTGAGCGCCCGAAACATCTGCTCGCCTCCTGACGACGGCGGAGTGCGGTAGTCGGCCTCGCCTTCGATCAGCATCAGCGGCGTATGGACCCGCTCGATATAGGTGATTGGAGAGCGCGCTTTGAAATCGGCCTCTTCCTTCCAGGGCGCGCCGCGAAACCAGGATGGCGTGAACAGCGAGAAGTCGGCCGTGTACCAGAAGTCGCGCCAGTCAGCGATTGACCGCTGGGACGCTGCGGCATGGAACCGATCGGTTTGCGTGACTACCCAGTTGGTCAGCAGCCCCCCACCACTTCCACCGGTTACTCCCATACGATCGGGGTCGACCCAGCCCAGCCGGATCAATTCATCCACTCCCGCCATCAGGTCTTTGTAATCGTCGCCCGGATAGCGATATTGAATGATGTTGCCAAAATCCTGGCCATAACTGGTGCTGCCGCGTGGATTCGGATATAGCACTACATAACCCTTGGCGGCCATCCATTGGATCTCATGATCGAACGTGTAGCCATAAGCGGCGTGCGGGCCGCCGTGGATGTTAAGGATCAGCGGATATTTCTTGCCGTTTGAGAAATCCGGCGGCTTCTGCACAAACGCATGAATGCGTTTTCCATCGAAGCTCTTATACCAGATGGCTTCGGGCTGGGTGAGATTGAGCTGTGAGAAAAGCTTTCCGTTACTGTGGGTCAGTTGAGTCGGCTGGCCCGATTGCACGTCGATCAGGGAGATGTCGCCGATGTTGGTTGCACTGGAAAGCAAAACGGCTGCTTTCGTTCCATCCGTTGTTGCCGTGTACGACTGCACGGCCTGATCGCCTGTGGTCAACGCGGTCACCTGGCCGGTAGTCGCGTCCACCTTTTTCAGATTCGCCCGCCCCTCTTCCGCTGCCACGATGTATATAAATTTACTGTCCGCGCTCCAGAAGGGCTGCGAACGGCCACCCCCGCGAGGCGCAGCCTGATCTCCGCCCACTCCACCCCCGATGTCGAAATCGTACGCCGTTGTCAGGTTTTTCGGCGTAGCGCCTGCATCCACTCTGGTAACGAACAAGTCCGGCTGGCTGTACGACCGCTGCGGCTTGCCGGTCAGATCGCCTACGAAAGCGATTTGTTGGCCATCCGGGCTGAGCACCGCGTTGGCGATGGTTCCTTCGATATGAATCAGCTTCGATATATCGCCCCCATCGGAGTTCACTGAATAGAGATCCGTGTCCGGAGTCTCGTAGTAGGACTCCGCCACGCGATTCGAGATAAAGAACAGCTTTGCGCCATCGCCCGACCAGAATACCGACTGTTCGTCGAAGTTCCCGAACGTAATCTGCTTGGCTTTTTGCGCATCCTCCAGCACTTCAGGAACCGAAACCGTCCAGATGTGGGCCGGCCGATCCGCTTCCGAATAGCCAGTTCCGTTCGAGCGATACACGGCCCGCGTAATAACGCGCACATCGCTCTTCTCGTCTTCCTTTTCCTTGTCCGCCTTATCGGAGTCCTTCGGGAGCCCGAAGTCCTTCGGGACCGCATGCGATGTGAAGGCGATGCGCTTGCCATCCGGAGACCAGGCCGGCCCGCTCGCGCCCTTGGGAATGTCTGTCAGCGCCCGGGCTTCCCCACCCTCCATCGAGAGCAGAAATATCTGTCCCGGCTCTGGCTTGCCATTCTTTTCCAT
This sequence comes from Bryobacterales bacterium, assembly GCA_038232555.1. GTDB lineage: Bacteria > Acidobacteriota > Terriglobia > Bryobacterales > Bryobacteraceae > JBBSHP01. The sequence goes on along the minus strand of JBBSHP010000485.1, from coordinate 1,102 downwards.
GGAGCGGCTGAAAGCGATCTGTCGGCCATCCGGGGACCAGCGAGCTCCCAAGTCGCGTGGGCCGTCGGTAAGTTGCCGCGCCGGACCCCCCTTGGCCGGTACGAGCCACAGCGCCGTGTCGTAACCGTCCTTCTTCTTGTTCACAACGACATGCGTATACACCACGGTCGTGCGATCCGGAGAAATCTGCGGATCGGCGATCCATTGAAACGCGTACAGATCTGTTTCAGTAATTGGGCGCTTTTCAGCCGCGCCGGTAGGGGCGCAGAGGAAGCCACTCAACAGTAACGCAGAAGCCAGGACGCGGCGCTTAGCGGTAGACATATGATCCATCTTCGTACAATAAGCATGCGCTTGTATGGCGATTAAACCCCGGCTGCGGTGCCGGGTGATATTCTGGCATCAGGCTCTCTGCTCTCGGCATGAATCTGCCAAACGCGCTCACCTTGCTCCGCATTTTCTTCGTGCCGCTGCTCGTGGCTGCGCTGGTGCAGGAGGATTTGCAGATCGTGTGGGCCGGCCAGGTGTGGGTCACCCACGAATTCTTCGCGTTAAGCGTCTTCCTGATCGCAGCCGCCACCGATCTTTTGGATGGTTATCTGGCCCGAAGGTGGGGCCAAATCACCACCGTGGGCACCTTGCTCGACCCTATTGCCGATAAACTGCTCATCTCTGCGGCGCTAATTTCTCTGGTACAAACCCGTCAGGTGCCGGCGTGGATGGTGATTCTGCTGCTCGGTCGGGAGTTCGCCGTTTCCGGGCTGCGCAGCATTGCTGCCGCCGAAGGTTATACCATCCAGGCGAGTGAACTGGGCAAGACTAAAATGGTTTCCCAGGTTGCTGCCATTTCGATGGTCCTAGTCAGCACGCGTTGGAAGGAGGTGGCTGATTTCGCCATGCTCTGTATGTGGGGCGTCATCGCATTCAGCATGCTTTCAGCTATAGACTATTTCCGGAAGTTCTGGCGCAAAGTGGATCACAAGATCAAGCAGCGCCGCAGACGCGAATTGCTACTCCTGCAACGGCAAGCCAGGCGGAGCGCCATGCGAGATGCGTCGGCAGCTCTTAAGTCCCACACCGATGCTTCGTTTTGACTGGGCCT
>JBBSHP010000484.1:0-4640 GCA_038232555.1 Bryobacterales bacterium | reverse complement strand
AGCGCTGCTGCGATTTCGTCAAGCTATGGCACCGCGCGTTAGCTGCGGCGACCGCAAACACCATTCACATGGCTGGGCCAGGCAAGTTCTTCATCTCAGGGCACAACGCCAAGCACTTCGACACTGCATTGATAAATCAGTACATGCACGAAATGGTAAAGATGAGTCCTCTGCAGGGTTACGTATTCGAAGTCGTGCCGGGCGGCGATGAGATCGCCGTGATCGGTGCGGCCGTGAATGCTGAGCAGGCTGCTTTCCCGGGATAGCTGGTCAGGAACTCCGCAGTGGCTTGAGGACCCGCGCAACCTGCGTCACGCGTCTGCCTTGAAACTGCGCGGCAGCGAGATCATCCTCAGTGGGCGGAGCGGCGTTTTGACCCGATACCGAAGACGCACCGTAAGGCGTACCAGCACGGAATGTGATGGGATCGGCGTAGCCGAGGGGCACGATGATCATGCCGAGATGCGAGAGCGGATTGAACAGCGAAATGATGGTCGCCTCGTTGCCGCCATGCAAGCTGGAGGTGGATGTAAAGGCGCTGCCGGCCTTTCCGTTAAGCTTGCCCTGGAACCACAAACCACCCAGAGAGTCTATATAAGCTTTCAGCTCGGCGCAGACGTTCCCGAAGCGCGTGGGCGTTCCGAAAAGAATTCCGTCGGCCCAATCGGCATCCTCGGACGTGGGCGTTGGATAGGCTGCCTCCATGCGAGCCCGGTTCTCAGCCCAGCCCGGCACTTTAGCGATAATATCGGGACTGACGATGTCAGCGGCGCGTCGAAGCCGAACCTCCGCGCCCTCAGACTCCGCGCCTGCTCCGACCGTCTTAGCCAAAGCCTCCGTTGAACCGTTGCGTGAATAGAATGCGACGAGGATGCGAACCGTTTCCATGGGAATTTGGATGCCGCCCTGGGTCAAAAGATTCGCCCATCGTTCCTGGCCGGCCGTGAATGAGAACCATTCGGATAGTGTTTTTCGCCGAAATACTCACATAGGCCACTTGCTCGTTTAGAAAGACGTTTGTTTACTATCACCTCCTTCTGGAGGGCCTATTGCCTTATGGATGGGCATGAAACCTACAAATCTGAAACGATTGATTTTCAGCATGCTCGCGGGAGGGCTCGCTAGCGCGACAGGTTTCGGAATGTCCGTAACATTGGATTCATCCCGTCCGTCGCCGGCGCCCCTCGGAACTGTCGTCAAGTGGACGGCTAAAGCCTCAGACGCGAACTCAGGAAGTCTGTGGTATCGTTTTTCGGTCCGGCGTATGGGCGGCGGCCTAGCCGGTTCCAGCGGTGCCAGGCGCAGATGGGACCAGGACGAGCAAGTGCTTAAGGACTTCGGCACGGACAATGGGCTGGACTGGACTGCCAGCGACCAGGAAGGAATGTACGAACTCAACGTCTCTGTCCGCAACGTGGACACAGGCGATGCCGCACACGCCAGTGCTCATTTTGAGCTGCAATCGCTCGCGCAGGGCGGGATTCCGGTGATCACGGCCACTTCACACCCTTTGATTTATCTCTACAGCGCCCCGGCCTGTGCAGCCGGCTCTCGCATGAGAGTGCAATTCACGAGCTCCGATGGTGGACAGCACTACACTTCGTACCGTGACTGCGGGTCAGGCATGAGCATGAATTTCACTCTCGCCGGCTTAGCGGCTCAGAGCGAATACTCCGTCAGACATACGATCGATACCGGTTCCGAATTGCAGCAAGGGCCCGTGATCAAATTAGCGACGGCGCCTCCCAGCTTGGACTTTGTCGCCCGTACCGTGATGCAGCCCTGGCCCGCGGCTGCCCAGGATGGAATTCTTCTGCAGGCGACCACGGCTTCGAACCCACTCGCGACGGACCTGAACGGCAAGGTGGTTTGGTATTACCCTGGCACGATTGATTTCGCGCGAGAGGGACCGTTCTTTCTTACGCGGCCCGACAGCGGAGGCTATCTCTGGGGAATCATCCAGAATCTGGCGGGCGATCCATCTCAGCAGTATGTCCGGCAGTTTGATCTAACGGGCAGGACGGTGCTGCAGACCAACGCGGCCCGAGTGAGCGAGCAGTTGGTAGCAATGGGCAAACACCCGATCGGCGCATTCCATCATGAGGCCCGCCGCTTACCCGACGGAAATATCGCCGTGTTGGCGTCCGTCGAACAGATTCTTACCGATGTGCAAGGAGCGGGACCCGTTGACATCCTGGGGGACATGATTGTCGTCATGGACAGCAACCTGCAGGTAGTCTGGGCTTGGGATACTTTCGACCATCTTGACCCGGCCCGGGTGGCAACGATGAATGAGAAGTGCCCGTTCGGAGGCTGCCCTCCGCTGTTCCTAGCCGCGGCCGCGAACGATTGGACTCACGGTAATGCGATCTCGCCGACTCCCGACGGCAACCTGCTCTATTCGACGCGAAGTCAGGATTGGGTGATCAAGATCGACTATTCGAAAGGACAGGGCAGCGGAAACGTGCTCTGGCGTATTGGGAAGGACGGCGATTTCCACTACAACTCTAGCGATCGCTATCCCTGGTTTTCGCATCAGCACGATGCTCAGTTGCTGTCGGATAATGCGACTCTTGTCCTGTTCGACAACGGCAATCTTCGCAAGATGTCGGACCCGTCGGCAAACAGCCGTGGGCAGGTGGTCGCTCTTGACGAAAAGAACCGCGTGGCGAATCTGACTCTGAATGCCGATTTGGGGCTCTTCTCCGGAGCGATGGGGTCCGCGCAGCGACTTCCGAGCGGCGACTATCACTTCGAGCTCGGAATGCTGGCGGGCCCGCGCAGTATGTCTGTCGAGGTGAATGCCTCCGGGGAAACGATTCATTCCCTAAATGTAGCGGCGCCGGAGTATCGCACGTTCCGGATGGCGGATATGTACACTCCGTGATGCTCCGGTAGCAAGCCCCAACGCTTTACGGCTTAGAGCCGTTCAGCGGACCCGTTCCCTGACCGGAAAGTTGGTATATTAACGGTCATGGGAACGGGTAGCCAGTTTTGAGGCAGAGCCGGCGTGCTTTTCTCAACGGGAATCGCCGGACATTTTTGAAGACTGCGGCTGCGGGAGCCGCACTCGCCCTTTCCTCGCACGCCCAGTCCCGTCCTCCTAACATCATCATGATCCTGACCGACGACCTCGGCTTTGGAGATCTGAGTTGTTACGGTTCCAATATCTCCACGCCGAATCTGGATCGCATGGCTCAGGAAGGCATACGCTTCACGCATTGCTGTTCAGCCAGCCCGGTATGCTCCCCGTCGCGAGCCGCATTGATGACTGGGCGTTATCCGACCCGCCTCGGCATTCCTCGCGTGATCGATCCCACGGACACCAACGGCCTGCCGGAATCGGAAACTACCATTGCCAAGGTGCTGAAGAGTGCCGGTTACGCAACCATGTGCATTGGGAAATGGCACCTTGGATCGTTACCGGAATTTCTGCCTACCAATCGCGGCTTCGATGAGTTCTTTGGGATGCCGTACAGCATCGACATGTCGCCCCGCGTGCTGATGCAGAACACCAAGGTGGTGGAACAGGCTTGCGATCTGAATAGCCTGACGCAACGCTACACGCAGCGTGCGGTAGAGTTCATCGATCATTCCAAGGGTTCACCGTTCTTTTTGTACATGCCGCATTCGTTTCCGCACATTCCTTATACTGCGTCGAAACCGTTCCTGGGTGGCTCAGGGCAGGGTTTGTACGGCGATAGTATCCAGGAGATCGACGCGAGTGTGGGACAGATCCTGCAGGCCCTCACCCGCAACGGGATCGATTCCAATACGTTGGTTATGTTTTCGAGCGACCACGGACCCTGGTACCAAGGCAGCACGGCCGGGTTGCGCGGACGCAAAGGCGAGACCTTCGAAGGAGGAGTGCGGGTGCCTTTCATCGCGCGCTTCCCGGGTCTTATCCCAAGCGGGCAAGTGTCTCAGGCCCTGACCAGCCATCTGGATATTCTGCCCACGGTGGCTAATCTGGCAGGGGTGACGCTGCCCCAAAATCCAGTAGATGGCATTGACATCGGGCCATTGCTGCGCGGCCAGCGCCAGGACCTGCCGCGGGAAGCTCTCCTGTACTTCAACGACGTGTGCCTGCAGGCTGCGCGGCTGGGGCCCTGGAAACTGCATGCTACGCGCTTCAATACACCGGCGTTCTCGCCCGAGCCGGTGGGCGGACGAGTGAATCTGCCGCTTCCCAATCCCGAGCTTTATCACGTTGTGGCGGATGTAGATGAAACCCGTGATCGCGCCGACAGGAATCCGGCCAAGGTTGCGGAGATCCGTTCGCGCATGGAGGGGCTGATACAAACGTTCCCCCCCGACATCCAAAACGCGTGGTATGGCACGCTGAGCCGCAAGGTCTACAGCACTCCAGCGGGAGCTCTGCCCATCATGGTCAGCTAGCCGGGCTGGCCGCGAACATGGCGCCGACGGTCACCGCTCGAGTAAATAGACGCAGTTCTCGTGACGGCTTTCGCCGCCATCATTAACGGTGAATTTCGGCTTTCTCGCTTCACTGCCAGCACCCGAGCGTCCGCTCCAAAGGGAGGCTCCGGCGTAAGCTCCGTCTTTGCGGAGAGCGTAAAAGTTCAAATCGATGGCGCTCAAGCGCCCCTTGTCGTTATCGAAGTTGCGGGCGACGCGCT
>JBBSHP010000483.1:0-4650 GCA_038232555.1 Bryobacterales bacterium | reverse complement strand
CTCATCGGTCAACAACCGGATCCCGTGCTTTTCAGCCAACCGGTAGATGCGCGCAAATTCGTCTTGAGGGAGGACTGTTCCACTCGGGTTGGACGGCGAGTTGATGATCAGGAGCTTGGTGCGCGATGTGATGTGCGGCTCAATGGCCTGAGCGGTCAGGGTGAAGCCGTTTCGTTCATCCGTGTCGATGAACACGCACTTGCCCCCAGCGTAATTGACGACATCCTTATAAGTGACCCAGTACGGGACGGGGATCAGAACTTCATCACCCGGGTTGACCAGGACCTGCATCAGATTGAAGATGGCATGCTTGCCGCCCACCGTAACCATGCACTCGGCCGGCGTGTAGTTGGTGCCGTAATCGTCATGGTGCCGCTGACACACGGCTTTCTTTAGCTCAGGCGTTCCCCCAGTGCCGGTGTACTTGGTGAAGTTAGCGCCGATCGCCTCTACCGCTGCGCGCTTGATATTTTCCGGAGTCGGAAAGTCCGGCTCCCCTGCCCCGAAGTCGACAACATCGATGCCTTCCCGTCGGAGACGGTCGGCATCGGCAGCGACCTTCATGGTGGAGGACTCGCTGATGAGCGCAATGCGCTCCGATAATTCCAGAGTGGCTTGCATGAAACTCCTATTTTAACGCAGCAGCCTTTTTTTCAGCCGGCTCTCTACAGAGAGGGGCACCAATCCGGCGATATTCCCGCCCAACGAGATTACCTCTTTGACCAGCCGCGAGCTGACGAATGAATACGCCTCGCCCGCCATCAGGAAAACGGTCTCGATCTCGGGGCGAAGGCGACGGTTCATCAGCGCCATTTGCAACTCATATTCATAGTCCGACACAGCTCGTATACCGCGGATGATCAGCTTGGCTCCGCTCTCGGCAGCATAGTCTACGAGTAAGCCATCGAAAGCAGCCACCTCTACATTGTCGAATTGCGAGACAACCTCTTCCAGCATCTCGATCCGTTCCTCAATGCTGAAGAGTACGCGTTTCTCCTCGTTGCGGAGGATCGCGACCACGAGTTTGTCAACCAGCCTGGATCCGCGCTCGATCAGGTCCAGGTGGCCCTTAGTGATCGGATCGAATGAGCCGGGATAAATCGCGATGGTCTTCACTTCCCGCCCGCGCCCGCTGCTTTGGAGAGGGCTGAGTCGCCCGGGTGATAGGACGCTTCCGAATGGGCCTTTACGTCCGCCAGTGTGAACCAGGCAGGTTTGAACTGCTGCTTGGCGTAGAGCTGGGATTGGTCAAAATAGTGCGGCGACTGTGGGTCGGCATTCTCGCCAAAGACCATGATGGAGCGAGCCTGAACTTGCGGGCCGAAATCGACTACGCTGACGAACGAGTGACCGGCGGTTCCGTAACGGCGCTTCTGGCCCGCGACGGGACGCGCGTAGAAGTTGAAAATGATACCGAGGTCGCCTGGCGCACCCGCGATCGGCAAGCTCATCCGATCGTCGCTGAACGGTTCTTCGCCGCCGCTCTGATTGCGTTGCAATCGATTGAGGTCGCCCCAGGGTACGCGCCAGGTGCCGTACTTACTTTCCAATTCGGAGATCACTTGCTCCAGAGCCACCAGCGGATCCTGCCTGGTTTTGGCGGCAGGAATCACCGCCGTGCCGAACTGCTTCTCGTACCAGAGCGTGAACAGCGTCATCGCAACGGAATCCACTGAGCTCCGGTGATTCCAGCCCTGCAATTCCTCTATGACCTCGCGGCGCGCGGTATGAAACTCGAGCCGCTGATGAACTTGGTTCAGCAATCCCGGCAATTCATCGTCAGCTCTGAGTACGTGGGTATCGAAGCCGGCGCGCGCCCATTCATCGAACGAAAATTTAGCCTTGCTATAAAGAATCCGCCGCGACATCCGCGCCCGCGCGGTATCCCCCTCCCCCACCATGTACTTCGGAAAGTTGCCCTCCAGCGGGTTACCCTCCAGCGTGGTCGCGAACGGAGTTGAGTTACAGTTTTGCAGGAAGTTGGATTTTGGATTGGTTAGTTGCGGCAGATCGGAGAGCGGGTGGTAGCCGTGCCATTCCGTTTCGGACGTGCTGCCATCCACAGGCTTCAGCCAGTCGAACTGAGTAGAGCGCTTCGGAACCGAGCCGTTATAGACATAAAAAATATCGCCCGCGCGATCCGCATACATGGTGTTGAACATGGGAATTGCAACGGCTTCCATGGCCTGCTTGAATTCAGGCAGGGAGCGGGACTTGCTCATCGCATACCACTCTTCCACCTGGCCCCCTTCTTCGAACTTGGCGAGCTTGATCGCGAGAGCTTTGCCATCGCGCCTGGCCAGGATGGGACCGTGGTGAGTTTTCCGGAAAGTGAAAGTGCGCGTGGTCAGGCCCGTTGCGGTTTTAACACTGATCGGCTCCGACCATTGCACGGCCTTGCGATGTCCACCATCGTAACGATAAGAAAGAGGATCGCCCGGATCGTCGAAGACTTCTTCATAGACATCGAAAACATCCGGTTTGTTTACGGTGTGGCTCCAGCCGAGATATTCGTTATGCCCAATGGTGGGGAACGCGGAGCCGAAAAAGGACGCACCCGACATGTTCCAGCCTTCCTGGCTGTGCAGGTGTCCTTCATACCACTGGCCCACTCCGAAAAACGGCTGGTGAGGATTGATGAAGAGCATCGCGTGACCATTGGCTGCCTTGGCGGGCCGGATGGCCCACATGTTGGACCCTTGAGACTCCGCGGCGGTCTGGATGTCCTCAGGTTTCAAGCCAGTCTGCTTGAGAATGAACTGGTGATAAAGCGCATAGCGGCCGAATGCGTACACATGCCATGGCTCAAAATGAAGAGCCAGCCGGGGCTTGGCGCGAGGGTCGTGCCCGACGTAATAGTTAAGCGCCGCAGCCGCCGCTTCGAGCAACTGCTTGATGCGCGGATGGGCGCGCGCGTACTCTGCTTTGGAAAGCGCCGGTATTTCGAGCGCACGCACCTGTTCGTCATCCTGCAAGGTCTTCTCCCCATACACCTCGGAGGCCCGTCCCAGGGCGCGGATGTAGCCATCTTCGATCTGCCAGAAGTTATCTTCGGCCTGCGCGTACACGTAGCCGAAGACGCAACTCGCGTCGGTGTTGCCGTAGACATGCGGCACGCCATAGTTATCGCGATAGATGGTCACCGAGCGGGCCAACTGCCCGGAATCTTCCACTCGCGCCGGCGCGGCCGGAAGGCTCGGAATCGCTAGCATCAACAGGCAAAAACCGATTATGAGTGTGCGGCGTGACATTGGCGGCTAGTTTACCAAATACGAGGCGTGACAAAATACAGCAATGAGCACGCTCCGACGCCGCAGCATCCTGAAACTCGCCGCGTTGGGGCCGATGATGCGGCCGTTCGCAATCGCAGATCCACCGCCCACCGATATCCGGGTGGCCGACGTCACTTTCCGCTTTGAGGACTTTCGTTACCGGACGCCGTACAAGTTCGGCGGAATGTCAGTGGATCGCGCGACACTGCTGCACGTCCATACCGTCGTGGAGGACCGGCAGGGCCGGCACGCCCGAGGTTTTGGCTCCATGCCGCTGGGGAACATGTGGTCGTTCCCTTCGAAGGTGTTGTCATACGAAGAAACGCTGGGGGCTATGAAAGCGCTGGCTGAGCGAATCGCGCGGGTTCAGTCCGGCTATCGCGAGTTCGGGCACCCTGTAGACCTGGGCGTAGGGCTGGAGCCGCAGTACCTGGAAGCAGGCAGCCAACTCAGACTTGCTGAAACCGGTTCCGAAGCTTTGCACTTTGGTGACTGCCAGTCCTTTCGATGCCGCGGTGCATGACGCCTACGGCAAGCTGCACCGGGTGAATTGCTATCACACCTACGGGCCGGAGTTTATGCGATACGATCTCGGTCACTATCTGGGAGCGGCATACAAAGGCGAATTCCTTAGCCGCTATGTGACTGCGGAACCGGCGCCGCGCATTGCGCTCTACCATTCTGTTGGGGCTTCGGACCCCATCATCGCCTCCGATGTTAAGAACCGCATCCACGATGGATTGCCCGAGACGCTGCCCGAATGGATTGCCTACAACGGGATCAAACGCATCAAGATTAAACTGAACGGGGACGACTCGGCTTGGGATGTAGACCGCGTAACCGCGATCGACCGGGCGGCCACCGAGGCTCAACAAAAGCTGGGCGTGCGGGAATGGTTCTACTCGCTCGACTTCAATGAGCGTTGTCCCAACGTGGCGTATCTGCTCGAGTTCCTCCATCGACTCAAGCAGAAGACAACATCCGGCTTTGAACGTATCCAGTATATTGAGCAACCCACGGCGCGCGACCTGAAATGCGACCGCCAAAACGTGATGCACGAAGCGGCCAAGCTTCGTCCCGTGGTGATCGACGAATCACTGACGGATGCAGAGACCCTGTTGCTCGCGCAAGAAATGGGTTACACGGGAGCGGCGCTCAAAGCCTGCAAAGGCCAGAGCCAGGTACTGCTGATGGGCGCCGTTGCGCAGAAGCACAAGATGTTTCTATGCGTCCAGGACCTGACGTGCCCCGGAGCTTCTCTGCTCCATTCAGTGGGTTTAGCCGCTCACGTGCCGGGAGTGACAGCAGCCGAAGCGAATGCACGCGAGTACGTCCCGGTCGCGAACAAGCCGTGGGAGCAGCGTTTTCCGGGCGTGTT
>JBBSHP010000482.1:0-4651 GCA_038232555.1 Bryobacterales bacterium | reverse complement strand
TGATCATGGTACGGGCGGGGTGGTGGCACCCGGGCGGATTGCTGAGCGTTCTCACGCAATGGGACGGTGATTTGTGGTACTTGGAGATTGCCCGCAACGGCTATTTTTACAGCGCGACCCAGCCCTCCCCGATGCCTTTTTTTCCTTTCTATCCCATTCTCGTAAGAGGCATGTCATTCCTATTCCACGATTTCCGGGTTGCGGGGGTGATTACCTCGCATTTGTGCCTCCTGGCGGCCGGCTTATGCCTCAACGCGCTCATCAATCTGGATTACAGAGACCAGCGCGTGAATCGTGCGGCTGTCATGTTCCTCATGTTCAGTCCGATGGGAATCTTCTTCTCCAGCACTTATGCGGAATCCACCTTCCTGATGCTCGCAATTGGCTCCTTTCTCGCCGCGAGAAAAGAGAATTGGCTCCTCGCGTCCTTCCTCGGCATGTGTCTCTCGGCTACTCGGCAGGTCGGGCTCCTGATCACGCTTCCTCTCTTCATTGAATATTTGCGCCAGACATGGAGGCCGGGAGGGGGCTTACGGCCGCTCTTGCACCCGCGCATTCTTCTGCTGGGTCTGGTGCCCCTCGGGCTCGTCTTCTATATGTTGTTCAGCTATGTGAAATTTCAGGATCCTCTCGCCTTCCTTCATGCGGCCGCGGTGTGGAACCGGACCCTCTCCTCTCCGTGGAAGACGCTTTCCACGTTGCCCACCTACCACATCTTTCATCAGTGGCTCTTCATGGGCGCACTGGGCGCCGCTCTCGCCCTCACCCTTCTTGGCATCTTCTTTCGCGTCCGCAGCAGCTACCTCGTCTTTATCGGCCTCCTCACGGCGGTCTATCTTTGTTCCGCCACCTTGGAGGCGTTGCCGCGTTATCTCAGTGTGGAGTTTCCGCTTTACCTGATCCTCGGTCTGGTCGCAGTGCGCTTCAGGTGGACCTATGAGCCCATGTTGGCCTCGTCGGTCGCGCTTCTGATTCTCTGCACGGTTTTGTCGGCTAACGGATACTGGATGACTTAGTCCCGTGCGTTCCATCCCCTTCGCCTCATTCTCCGTTGCCCCTCTGGCGGGTACCTTTTGCAGTCTCCTGCTAACCTGTTTCCTGGCCGGCTGCGGAAAAGACGATCCAGTTAAGAGTGCCGAAGCAAGGCCGCGCACGCGGTTCTACGAGTATGGCTCAAAAGTTTTCTTCGGCGCCGGAGGCGATTCGGAGCGCTTTCGCCTGATGGGCTGGAGTACTACAGAAGGAGGCTTTACGTGGACGGATGGGATCGCTGCCTCGGTCAATCTACGCGTATTGCCTTCGAAGGGGCCCGTTTCCCTGAACGTCCGCACCATCGGGATGAATCACCGACCGATACTGATGTTTCAGCCGGTGGATGTGTTTGTAAACCGAACCAAGATCGCTCACTGGGAGGTGGCCGAGGACAAGGTTTACAGCGCGACGATACCGAAGGAATTCGTCGCCAGCGAAACGAACCTGATCATCGACTTCTACATCCCGGAAGCACGGTCACCTGCAGAGCTTGGACTAGGCGGCGATTTTCGACGCCTCGGATTACGGTGCGCGGAGCTGGAAATCATAGAGCAAGGGACCGTGAGCACGCCTTAACTCCTCCGCTCCTTCTGAGCTTTCACGACCTCGCCTGATGGCCATCTTTTCACCCCGCTCCTCCTTCGCGCCGCGCTCGCCCGGCCCCTGGCGCGCGCGGCTCTTTTCCGTGCCGGCTTTCCTCCGCGGGACGAGGCCGGTCTTCCTGGCGTTTCTCGCGTCGCGTCTTGTCATTATCGGGTGCATTATTCTTTCTCAAACAGTCGTTCTTCCAGGTTCTTTTGGGCGGCCGAACGGCCTGTTGCGGGTCTTTCTGCAATGGGATGCCGGATGGTATTTGGACATCGTTCGCGATGGCTACACCTTCGATCCGAGCCGTCCTACCACGATGGGGTTTCTCCCGTTTTACCCGATGTTGGTGAAACTGGCGTCGTTCCTCGTCCCGGATCCAGGAGTCGCTGGCGTCTGGGTGGCCAATCTTTGTTTGCTCGCCGCCGGCTGCTTGCTCCAGGCGCTCATTAAGCTGGAATACAAAGATCCTCGGGTCAGTCACGCCGCCGTCATGTTTCTCATGTTCAGCCCGGTCAGCTATTTCTTCTCCAGCGCCTATACGGAGTCCACTTTCCTGATGCTGGCACTCGCCTCATTTCTGGCGGCCAGGAAGCAACAATGGTTGATTGCGGGTCTCTGCGGGATGTGCCTTTCCGCCACCCGGCAGGTGGGATTACTGATCACCCTCCCCCTTCTAGTCGAGTACCTCCATCAGAGCTGGTCCGGCGGCGTGAAGCTCCGCGCTCTCTGGCACCCGCGCATTCTGCTGCTCGGATTGGTGCCGCTGGGCTTCGTTCTCTTCATGCTCTACGGCTACCTGCAGTTCAACGACTTCTTTGCCTTTTTCCACGCCACGGCGCACTGGGGCAGAAAGTTAACTTCCCCACTGCGAACCCTGGACACTTTGCCGACAAACCCTCCTTTCCACCAATGGCTCTTCCTGGGACTTTTCCTCGTGGGGATCTCGGTTTGGTCTGTAGGATTGTTCTGCAAACTCCGGCCTAGTTACTCTGTCTATGCGGCACTTCTAATCACTACCTACGTCTGCTCGAACAGCATGGAAGCGATGCCGCGCAGCCTGAGCGTCGTCTTCCCGCTCTTTATCGTCCTGGGCCTGCTCGCCACGCGTTTCGACTGGACTTACGAGCCAATGCTTTGCTCTTCGATTGCTCTACTCACTCTCTGTACCATTCTTTCCGCGGCCGGCTTTTGGATGACCTAACTGCGTGTTAAACTTCAGTAAGTTGTCACGTCAGTGCCGCTCTTCAGGAACCATGAATAGGTGTCGCCGATTCCGTCACGCAGCGGAATGCTGGCGGACCAGCCCAGCGCGCGAAGTTTCGAAATATCCAGCAGCTTGCGCGGCGTCCCGTCGGGTTTAGTCTCGTCCCAGCTCAAGTCCCCTGCAAATCCAACCACCGCGCAGATCATCTCGGCCAGCCCCCTTATGCTTATGTCCTCTCCTGTTCCGACGTTGATGATTTCGGACGAATTATAGTTCTCCAGCAAGAACAGGCAGGCGGAGGCGAGGTCATCCACATGCAGGAATTCGCGCCGGGGATTACCGGAACCCCATCCTACTAGCGCCGGAGTTTCATTGACTTTAGCTTCATGCGCCTTTCTTAGGAGAGCCGGTAGGACGTGCGACGACGTCAGGTCGAAATTATCGTGCGGGCCATAGAGATTTGTGGGCATGGCAGAAATGAACTCTGCCCCATATTGGCGAGCGTATGCCTGGCATAGCTCAATTCCCGCTATTTTTGCGATTGCGTAAGCCTTGTTTGTCGGCTCCAGCGGACCGGTTAGGAGTGCGCTTTCGGGGATAGGCTGCGGAGCAAGCTTTGGGTAAATGCACGAACTGCCGAGGAACAGAAGCTTTCGCACCCGCAAATTATAAGAGGCTTCGATTATGTTGTTCTGTATCTGCACGTTCTCGAGCAGGAACTCGACTGGAAACTCGAAATTCGCTTTGATGCCGCCTACCTTCGCTGCCGCCAGGATGACTAACTCTGGCGATTCAGCCACGAAGAACTCGTTCACGGCCATGCGGTCGCGCAAATCGAGCTGTAAACGCGACCGGGTCAGAACGTTTGCGAAACCTTTCTGGCGCAGAAGCCGGACAATCGCGCTGCCGACTAGACCGCGATGGCCGGCAACGAAAATCTTGGCTGAGCGATCGATTGGCATGGTTGATAGTCCAAATTCACCTTAACGCGCGGCGGAGCAATGATGCTGCCTCCGGTTTTACTTTTCGGCGAAAGGTCTGCAAATGGGCCTGTGTTCGCCATTTCTCTGGGTCTAAAGCTACGCTATGAGTATTACACAGCGCAAAATAGTCAACTTACCGAAGATTCAGGAGCCTGATGGAAATCTCACTTATATCGAGTGCGGTAGTCAGATTTCGTTTCAGATTCAACGAATTTTTTATCTCTACGACGTTCCGGGCGGTGCGAGTCGAGCCGGACATGCGCCGAAAAGTTGTCATCAGTTTCTCATCGCGATGTCGGGCAGTTTCGACGTGAAACTCGATGACGGCACCGACACCCAACACTACAATTTGAACAGATCGCATATCGGCCTTTATGTATCGCCGCTCATCTGGCGTAATCCGGAGGTGGCCGCTGTTGTTGTTTCAAACGCCGCACTCCTTGGAGCGGGCAGTCTGCTCAACGAACTCATTCGCCTCGATTACACGGACGATAGGATTAGTAGGTCGGCTCTCGCTTTTCTGATGTTCAGCCCCGTCAGTTTCTACTTTTCGAGCGCGTACACAGAATCAATCTTTCTAGTTCTCGCTGTCGGAGCGTTCTACGCAGCGCGTACAGACCGCTGGCTAATCGCCTGTTTGTGCGGGATGTGCCTTTCGGCAACGCGCAACCTTGGAGTCATTATCGCGCTGCCGCTGCTCGTTGAGTTCGTCTGGCAACGGTGGGACTCGCAGCGCGGTTTCAAATCGCTGCTACATCCAAAGATTCTCCTGCTCGGTTAATTCCATGGGGGCTAATTGCCTTTTTGCTGTTTAGCTACGCCAAATTTGGCGATCCGTTCGCCT
>JBBSHP010000481.1:0-4658 GCA_038232555.1 Bryobacterales bacterium | reverse complement strand
GCGGTTGAAGGGCGGCGATCCGTTTATCTTCGGCCGGGGAGGCGAAGAGATTGAGGCTTTGGCGGATGCGGGAATTCCCTTCGAAGTGGTGCCCGGAGTGACCTCGCCGCTGGGCATCGCCGCCTACAGTGGTGTTCCGTTAACACACCGCGATCACACCAAAGTAGTGACGTTCGTTACCGGTCATGATGCGGGGAGCATCGATTGGGCCAAGGTGGGTCAGTCGGAAACGCTGGTGATCTTCATGGGTCTGTTTGCCATTCGGGACATCGCCGGGCAAATCATGTTGCATGGACGCGCCGGCAGCACACCGGCCATCGCTGTGCGGTGGGGAACGCGGCCCGACCAGGAGACGGTAGTTGGTACGCTGGCTGATCTAGCGGACCGCATCGAGGCCGCGCAAATGAAGCCGCCCGGCACCGTGATCATTGGAGAGGTGGTTGGTTTACACCAGAAGCTGAACTGGTTCGAGCGGCTCCCACTGTTCGGACGGCAGATTGTGGTCACGCGTGCCGCCGATCAGTCAGGTGGGCTGGTATCGCAGCTTCGTGCACTCGGCGCGCATGCTTTGGATCTGCCAGTGATCTCTTTGGAGCCTCCCTCCGACGGGCGTCCGCTGGACGCCGCCATCGCAAACCTTTCCGCGTATGACTGGCTCATCTTCACGAGCGTGAACGGAGTGCGGTTCTTTCTCGAACGGCTGGATCAATCCAGGATGGACATACGGGCGTTGCGTGCCCGCATCTGCGCGATTGGACCCGCCACCAGGCAGGCCATTGAACAACTGCACATCAAAGTGGATGTCGTTCCTGAGCAATTCATCGCAGAGAGTGTTGTAGCCGCTCTGGCCACTGAGAACCTGCAAGGTAAACGCATCCTGCTGCCTCGCGCGGAAGTTGCGCGCGATGTCATCCCGTCGGAACTGACCAAGCTCGGAGCAATCGTGGACGTAGTCGCTGCCTACCGGAATGTCATCCCTGAAAAAGCTCGCGAGCAAGCCAAGGCGATCTTCAGTGGCGCTCACAAGCCAGACTGGATTACGCTCACGAGTTCATCGACGGTGAACAACCTGCTTGCGGTGGTGGACCAGGAGGCACTGGCGGGAGTACGTCTCGCGTCCATCGGCCCGATCACGTCGGCCACGATCCGGGAGCATGGGCTCAAGGTGGATGCGGAAGCGCGACAATATACGGTCGAGGGGCTGGTGGAGGCATTGCTCTCAGCATGATTCGTTTAGCGCTTCTGATCTGTGTTGCGACCTGCGCCCTGGGAGCCGAGGGCCCTCTTAGCCCACAGCTCTTGGCCAAAGTGCGCAGCACCACATGGCACGCGGGTTGCCCCGTGCCACCGGAAGACCTTCGTCAACTTACCGTCAAGTATCTGGGTTTCGACCAAAAGCCAGCCACCGGGATCTTGATTGTCCACAAGGATGTGGCCCAGGAAGTAAGCGCGGTTTTCCACGACCTGTTCCGCCATCGTTTCATGATTGAGCGCATGCGGCCCATCGAAGAATACAAAGGCGATGACAACGCTTCCATGGCCGCCAACAACACCTCGGGGTTCAATTGCCGCGATGTCACCGGGGTGCCAGGAAAGTTTTCGAACCATAGTTGGGGCCGCGCCATCGACATCAACCCGCTCACCAACCCTTACGTCAAAGGGGACAAAATCTATCCACCGGACGGCCGCCAGTACCTAGATCGCAGCCGCTCCCTACCTGGGTCCATTCTGAGCGGAAGTTATGTCGTCCGCAGGTTCTTTGAGGCAGGCTGGAAATGGGGTGGCAGTTGGTCGGATCGCAAGGACTACCAACACTTTGAAAAACCAGTGCGCTAGACAGTGGGAGTCTGAGATCGAGTGATCCGTAGAACCTTCTTATCACGGCTGATTGGCCTTTCGGCGGCAGACCTTTTGGCACAGGGAGTAGCTTCCCGCGGCGTCCGTCCGCAACCACGCGGGAAGCCGTCGGGGCTCCCGTTCGGAGCCCGCTTCACCGATATCGGCGGCCAGGCGGGCTTGCATGCGCCCACCATCTACGGAGGTATCGAGAAAAAAGATTTCATTATCGAGACAGTGGGCTGCGGCTGCGCTTTTATCGACTACGACAATGACGGGTGGATCGATATCTTCGTTCTGAGCGGTACGCGAATAACCGATCCACCGGCCGGATCAACCAACCGCCTGTACAAGAACAACCGCGATGGAACGTTTACTGATGTGACTCAGAAGGCCGGACTGGAGCGGTCTGGTTGGGCTTCGGCCGTATGCGTCGGAGATTACAACAACGACGGTTATGAGGATCTGTTCGTCACCTTTTGGGGGCAGAACGTGCTCTACCGCAATAACGGCAACGGCACGTTCACGGATGTTACGGACAAAGCAGGACTGAAGGGCGACAGCAAGCGATGGCATTCGGGCTGCAGCTTCGTAGACTATAACCGCGATGGCAGGCTCGACCTCTTCGTCGCCTCCTACCTGGAGTTTGATTTCAAAAGTGTCCCAAAGCCAGGTGAATCCGTGAACTGCAACTGGAAGGGAATTCCAGTGAACTGCGGGCCGCGTGGCTTACCTCCCGGAACATTCTCGCTCTACCGCAACAACGCCGATGGCACATTCACGGACGTTAGCGAAGCGGCTGGAATCAAGAAATCCATCACCGGATATGGCATGACCGTGGCCTGTGCGGACTTCGATAACGACGGCTGGCCCGATATCTATGTGGCCTGCGATTCCACTCCCAGCCTCTTGCTGATGAACAACCACGACGGCACCTTTCGCGAGGAGGGCTTGCTTCGAGGAGTGGCCGTCAATGAAGACGGGATGGATCAGGCTGGCATGGGTGTGGCGGTGGGCGATTTCGATCTCGACGGGAACCTCGATCTATTCAAAACGCACTTCGCCGACGACACCAACGTCCTGTACCGCAATACCGGCCAGGCTATGTTTGAAGACCTCACCAATCGCTCTGGGCTCGGAGTGGAAACGCGCTACATAGGGTGGGGAGCCGGAATTGTCGATCTCGACAACGATGGCCATCCCGATCTCTTCCTGGCTACCGGAAACGTTTATCCTGAGATCGAAAAGAAACTTGCCAGCTATCCCTGGAAAACGCCTCGCATCGTTTTTCGGAATCTGGGAAACGGCAGGTTTGAAGAACTGATCGAGGAAGCGGGGCCGGGCATCGCGACGCCGCATGCCAGCCGGGGCTGCGCGTTTGGCGATTTCGATAACGATGGCGATTTAGACATACTGATCGTCAATTTGAACGAGCCGCCCTCTCTGCTGCGTAATGATGTCGATTCTAAAAACAACTGGCTAAAGATTAAGCTGGTCGGGGTGAAATCAAACCGGAGTGCGATCGGCGCCCGTGTTGTGGCCTATTACGGCGGCAAGCGGCAAGCGCAAGAAGTGATGAGCCAATCCAGCTTCTACTCGGCCAGCGATTTCCGATTGCACTTTGGGCTGGGCAGCGCGAAGACGGCAAAACTCGAAATCCGTTGGCCGTCCGGGTTGAAGCAAACCTTTCCGGACGTCGCCGCGAACCGCATCCTCACGCTTCGGGAAGGCGGCGAAATCAAATAGTATCCGGGAATGTTACTCAGTCCCCCTTTTGGAAGGTTTTGCTTTCCGAGCGGGAGCTTTTGCGCCAGCCTTCGAAAGAGATCGCTTGCGAACAGGGGCTGGTGGAGCTTCCCCTGGCGTTTTCGACCGGCTGGCCGTTTGTGCGCGAGCTTGCCCCAAACTCCGCTGCAGAACAGCCATGATGTCGATCACCTCCGCACCTTTGCTCGGAGCACCAGCCTGCACCACGCCTTCATGCCGGGATTGTTTCCGGCGAGCCAGTTCGATCAGGCGCTCCGAAGCTTGATCCTTCATTTCGTCCCGGGGGAGTTCGTCGGCCGAGAGCTTCTTGATGGCTTTTTCGAAGACGGCTGACTGCCCGGTCGGCTTACCAGGCGGCTCCGGCAGCCCGACGTCCTGCACCGACCGCAGCTCATCGGAGAAGCGCAAGGTCTCGGCACGCAGAATCCCGTTCTCCGCGATGATGGCTACCAGGTATTCCTTGCCGCGCATAACGAAAGTCGCGATACCAGCCCTGCTGGTCTGCTCCATCGTTGCGGCCAGCAAGCGGTACGCCTTGTTCGATCCGCCTGCGGGCACCAGGAAGTAGCTGCGTTCGAAGTACATCGGTGGGATCGCGTCTTGCTCCACGAACCGGCGCAAATCGATGTCGCGGGACTTCTCCGGCGCTAATCGCTCCAACTCCTCATCGGTGACTTCGACAAAATTCCCTTTTTCAATCTCATAGCCGCGGATCATTTGTTCCGGTGCAAGCTCCGTCCCCGTCTCGGATGAAGCGTAGCGGCGCGCCAGAGGTGTACCCTTGCGGCTCAACATGCGCAACGAAACACGGCTTTCCCGGTTGGCGGGAAACAGGCTCACCGGGACGCTCACCAACCCGAACGTAATCGTTCCGGACCAGAACGGCCTGGTGGAACTCTGACCTTCTGAAGACTCGGGCTCGTCTTCAGGCAACGGCCTTTCCTCCCACGCCCTTGGCGTTCTTTAAGCTGGCCGAGAGCGCATCCAGCAGCGACGTGGTGCTCTCCTTCCGTTTCACAATCGTCAACTTGGGACTGCTACCCTTAGCTTTCGCT
>JBBSHP010000480.1:0-4660 GCA_038232555.1 Bryobacterales bacterium | reverse complement strand
CAGGGGTGGGCGCACCGGGGCCTCGCATGACGGGCTGGCCGGGACGGATGGGACCGCGATAAATGGGCTGCCCGGGAAGCGCAGTCTGGGTTCGTTGCGTTGGCATCCCAGGCCGCGGCGGCGGCGGAGCGCCGGGTGTTGGCGTCTTAGCCTGCTGCAGTCTGGCCAGCATAGCCGGATTCGGGGGGACTACCGGCCGGACCGATGGCTGGCCTGCCAGTCCGGGCCGCACTTGAGCGCGCAGCGGGACGTTAGGACTGGGAGCGCTAGGACCGCTCGGACCGGGGGCGATTGAATGTGTCGGCGGTGCAGGTCTGGGAACGGGTCGTGCAGGCGTACCCGGCATCGGCGCGGGGGGCCGGGGAGCTCCCGGGGTGATCACACCGCTGGGTGGGCCTGTCACCACGGAGGGGCTGGGGCGCACCGCCGCAGGGCTTCCGGGACTTGCTTGCGTGGGAGCGGCAGGAGTGGCCGGGCTGCTGAGGCTGCCCGTTGGTGGTGCAGGCACCACGCGGGGCTGCGCCGGGACACTCGCGCCGGGCAGCGGTTGCCGCGGCCCTGACAGAATCTGGCCGGGCCGGGGAGCGGGAGGCTCCGGCCTGGCGGGAATCGGGGCGTTTCGTGGTGTGGGTGAGTACGGCTCGCGCGCCACCGGGGTGAAGGGCGGACGGAGCCCGGTGGATTGCCCGGCCAGCGGCGGACGTATGGGCGCAGGCTTGGAACGCACTGGCTCCTGCGGCTGAGCTTGCGCTGCTTCCACGGGCTTCTCTACGGGCGCAGCAACGGCTGCGAGGGAGGGCTCTTCCCCCATCGCTTCGGGGGCTCTGCGAACCTGCGGTGCTGGTGGTTCGGCCGCCGCCGCCGGCGTGGGGCTCTCGTCAGGTTCTGCTTCGACAACTTTCGAGGGAGTCTCCTCGGATTCGTCTTTGGACGCCGTGAGAGCGGACTTTCCGTTCGACTCCGCTGCTCCGCGTGCAGGACGTGCGCCGTCGCCGACCAGGGCCAGCCGCACCTGTTCTGCGACATGATCGTCCACCGAGCTGGAGTGCGTTTTCTTCTCGGTGAAGCCGAGCTTGGGCAGGACCTCAAGGATCTCGTGCGAGGGCACCTCTAACTGCCGTGCCAGCTCGTTAATGCGGATTTTACCCATAGATGAAAAAAACTTCCAAACCTCTCCTGCTAGCGCCAAACTTTTACGACGACCGCTCAAATTCCATCTCAAAACGCTGTATTAGCATAGTCGGTGAGTCAGACCCCGGGCTTAACCAGCGTTCTCCGAGTCCTCTATCTTATCAAATCCACTCTCGGGTGACGATACCAGCGGATGAGGCGCATTCCCCAGTTGAGAAGGCGCGTGCGAAAGATGAACATCGGCCGCATTCACCACCGTGGGTTCCCCTTCCGGCTCGCCCTCGGAGCCTACGGATTGTGGCTGATCCGCCGCTACCTCCGCTAACGGTTCAGAGTCTTCCCCCAGTGCCTCGCCGGCTTCCGCAAGGTTCTCGCCGCCCTCAACGTCCCCGGCATCGCTCTGGCCGCTATCGAATTGCGCATAATAGCCATTCACGGCGACCAGTATGTTCTCAATCATTTTCGGATCGATTCCAGGCACGGACTCCAGTTCCTCGGGAGTCATGCCGCCCAGCTTCTCAACCGTAGCCACTCCACCGCCTATGAGTTTCTCTACGATGCCGTCCTCCATCCCGTGATCGGTGAGCACTGAGACGGGCGCTCCCGCCGGCGCCAAAGCTGCCATCGCGGTCTCCACTTCTTGTCGTTTCTCTTCTTCGCTCTTGATATCGATCTTCCAGCCCAGCAACTTCGCGGCCAGGCGCACGTTCTGGCCTTTCTTGCCAATGGCTAGCGATAATTGCGTATCGTCGACGATCACTTCCATGTGCTTTTCGGCCGCGTTCACAATCGACACGCGCGAGATCTTGGCAGGGCTGAGAGCATGGGTCGCAAACAAGACCGGATCGTCCGAGTATTCGATGATGTCGATCTTCTCGCCGCGAAGCTCGCGGATGATCGACTGCACGCGCATGCCTTTCATTCCCACGCACGCTCCCACGCAGTCCACATCGCGGTCTCGGCTCAGCACCGCGATCTTGGTACGCTCACCCGCCTCGCGAGCGCATCCCTTAATGATCACCGTATTGTCGTAAATCTCGGGAACTTCCTGCTCAAACAGCCGCGAGACCAGCTCCGGTGCGGCCCTGGACACGATGACACCCGAGTTTTTCCCGATCTTTTCCACGCTCTTGATCACGCAGCGCGCCCGGTCGCCGACGCTGAAGTTTTCGAGCTTGCTCTGCTCCTTCTTGGGCAGACGCGCTTCGGATTTGCCTAAATCGGTTACCAGATCCTGGCCCTCCATGCGCTTAATAGAACAGTTGACCAGCTCTCCGATCCGGCCCGAATACTCAGAAAACACCGTGTCGCGCTCGGCTTCGCGAACTTTCTGCAGAATCACCTGCTTTGCCGTTTGCGCCGAGATTCGGCCCAGTGCCTCGGTCGGTTTCGGGGTCCGCAGCTCGCCGTCTATTTCAAGCGAAGGATCCAGCTTGCGGGCGTCCTCGAGAGAGATCTCTCTGCTGGGATCTTCAACGGTTTCGACTACTTTACGGACACCAAAGATCTCCAGGGCGCCGGTTCGCTCGTTGAAGTCCGCCACCATATCTTCTGTAGTCTTAAAGTGCTTCCGAGCAGCCACCAGCATGGCATCCTTCACCGCGTCAATAACGATGCGCGGGTCGATACCCTTTTCCTTGCTCAAGATCTCTATAGACTGATAGATGCTTCCCACTCGTTCCCTCTCTTGTTGACCTGTTCGGCTGATCCTTACGGGACGGCTACCACTCAAACTTCAGATTGGCTTTCTCGACTTGCGTAAGTGCGAAATGGATTGTCTTACCGGCAGCGGCCTCTAGCGCGATTACTCCGTCGGAAATACCGGCCAGCGTTCCTTCCCAGCGCTTCTGGTTATCCACCGGCTCGCGAAGCACGATCTTCGCTTTCTGGCCGGAGAATCGCTCGAAATCCGCGGCTCGCGACAACTTGCGCTCCACCCCCGGCGAACTCACCTCGAGCGTGTAGCTGTCGCCGGGAATAATATCTTCCATGTCCAGGATGGTTCCGACGTGTTTGGAGATCAACTCGCAGTCCCCGTGCGAAACACCCTCCGGACGGTCGATAAAAAGCCGCAGCAATCGGGCTTTGCCCGCGCCGAGCAGTTGGACATCGACAATTTCGATCCCCTCCGAACCGCCCACCCGTTCAGCCACTTCGGTGATTTTTGCGACAATTTCCTGCCTGTTGGAGTCCGGCATGCGTCACTACAATAAAAAAGTGGGCTTTCGCCCACTGCGTTCCTTCGACAGTCTGATTGTACCGCAACTGATTGGATTTAACCATCTTGCCAGGCCAGTCAAATTCTGTCCCCGATTGCTCAACCTGCAGAAGTTCACGAATCAAATCGCATCAGAAGCGGCCCCAATACATAAGCGCTAAAAAAGCCGATCAGATACAGCGTTGCCGAGAGCCAGAGTACGATTTGACTCACCTTGTTGGCCGTGTTGCACGCGTCTGATGCATCCACTGAGCAGCCACCGGCTTGGGTGCGGAGTTTCGCCGCGAGTGCATAAACGTAGATGAATTGCCGCATACATCCTCGACGAGCCAGCCGAAGTCCGGTAATCCGGCGATCGCGAACGAATCTATTTCCAGGGGAAGCAGGCAAGTGGTCCCCGGCACGCCGACCGCGGCAACGCGCATTTTGCGACGTTCGTGAATAGGTTGCTCGGGTGCGTTGGGGTAGAGCCTCCTGGCCTCGGTCGTCGTCTTGTCTTGGACGGCTTCGGTGAGTGCGGGGATTTGGAGTTTGACTGCTTCAAGGTCTTACGTTTTCATCGTCGAGGTCGGTCGCGGGCATGCTCTTGATGACGCCGTGTAGGACGAAGCGATTGCCGTGGATGGCGACAAGTTTCTCTCTCTCATCGCGCGTTCCTTGCTGTTCTTTGAGTGTGGTGTCGACCGCTCGGAGGATTTCCACGCAGCGCCACATTTTCGTGGCGGTGAGGCCCGGATTGAAGGGGGAGCATCTGTCCAGGACAGGTCTAAGTCAACGTCTTCTTTACAACATTGCCCGCCACATCGGTCAACCGGAACCATCTGCCCTGGTATTTATAGGTCAGCTTGGAATGATCCACTCCCAGGCAGTGCAGCATGGTGGCTTGCATGTCGTGAACGTGCACCGGATCTTTGACCACGTTATAGCTGTAGTCATCCGTCTCGCCGAACGTCAAGCCACCTTTGATGCCGCCCCCCGCCATCCACATGGCGAAGCAACGGGGGTGGTGATCGCGCCCGTAATTCGTATCCGTCAAATTGCCTTGGCAGTAGACAGTGCGCCCGAACTCGCCTCCCCAGATCACTAGGGTGTCGTCGAGCAGTCCACGCTGTTTGAGGTCCAGAATCAAGGCGGCATTGGCCTGATCTGTAGCCTTGCATTGCAGCGCATGATCGCGTGGCAGATCCGCGTGCTGATCCCAACCGCGGTGATAAAGCTGGATGAAGCGAACTCCGCGTTCCGCCAGTCGGCGTGCCAGCAAGCAATTGGCTGTGTAGGTTCCCGGTTTACGCGCGTCCGGACCGTACATCT
>JBBSHP010000479.1:0-4667 GCA_038232555.1 Bryobacterales bacterium | reverse complement strand
TTATTCTTACTCCCTAGCCGCAATCAAGATGTGGTGAGGCCGGGGCCGCCTTCGCCGCAACTTTTTCCGGTCACGTTCACAGTGAACGTACCAGGGACGAGTCTCCGGGTCAATGGAAAGCAGATTGAAGGTAGCGCTGCTAATCTCAAGCCAGGCGTTTACACGGTAGTAGCGAGCACGGAAGGGTACAAAAACATCGATCGACATTTTACTATCAACGGTGCTGCAACCGTACCTTTGAATCTGGAGCCGGAACCCCAGGCCATACACATCTCAGCTGACTTACCCTCCGGCAAGGTTTTCTTGGACGGCTCCGAGATCGGTAGTTTGCAGGACGGAACTCTCATTCATAACTTCACGGGCAGCGGTACGCATCTGTTGCGAATCGTTGGTGCGCGTGCCGAAATATGCTCTGTCACATTCGAGGCTCAACCTGGCAAGCTTGCCCGGCTAGCGGCGCCTCCGTTGAGCCGTACTGTCCCGGTGGCCGTTGTTAGCAATCTCGGCCGACGCGCGCTGGTTTACTCAAGTGAACCGGGGATCTGGGCAACATTAAACGGCGGGGATTTTCAAAAGGTGCCGCTAACGGGCCTCGAGTTCACCTTGCTACGCTCCGATAATGAACTTACATTTGATGATGGCAAGAGCCCCGTGAAGGTTCCGGTGGAGCCCGGGAATGCCCCGGTGCTCAGTATCCGTGCGGGCATCATAATCAAAGGCACGCTTGTTGTGGAAGTTAACGTGGACGGCGCGGAAGTATATGTAAATGGCCGAAAGAGTTCGCGACCTGCCAGGGCCGGGAAGTGGATGGCGCAACTCGAGCCGGGAGATTATAAAGTTCGTGTCGCGCTGGATGGCTATTCATCAGATGCGATCGAGCAAAGGATAACCGTTGCCGCTGGCAAGAGTGTGCCCGCCAAGTTCGCACTCAAACGGCTCGTTACAACAGCTTTTCTTCGTGTTGAGGGGGGGACTGAAGAAGCAGAGATTTTGGTAGATGGACGCGAGATTGGAAAGCTTGACACAACTGGCTCGCTCGTCGCAAAACCGATAGCACCTGACGCTGATCATATTATTAGAATTCAACGTGAAAACTACGAACCATCCGAGCTGAAGCGGCACGCATCGGTGAGACAAACAATCAACCTCACAGGAGCGGATGCCCGGCTCAAGCCATTTGGAACGCTAGTGTTTGATGTACAGCCAGCCGATGCTTACGTGACGTTTCACCGTAGGGGCGAACCGTCTCGTAAACTCGGGGACAAGACGCTGCATGTAGCGGAGGGCACTTATACGGTGCG
Organism: Bryobacterales bacterium; assembly: GCA_038232555.1. Taxonomy (GTDB): domain Bacteria; phylum Acidobacteriota; class Terriglobia; order Bryobacterales; family Bryobacteraceae; genus JBBSHP01. Next base: position 3,366 of record JBBSHP010000479.1, on the reverse strand, counting down.
CGGGGCCGCCGAGGGTTACAATCCCGTTGAGAAAGACGTGGTGATTTCTTCAGGACAGCGCCAAACTATTCCAGTTATTCTGACGCGCAAAACAGAAGCAGCTTTGCCACAGCCGCCGCCGCGCGCCGAAATAACTGACCTGTTCGTTCCGTCAAAAACATGGAAGGCCGATGAGGACGGCTATTGGTTGCACGAGGGGCCCCTGTGGTTCAAGCAGGCGTACTTTAGCCACATCTTCCAGATCCAAAGGGCGAAGAAAACTTTTGGGCGACAAGAAAAGATTCGCTGGCAAATCTCTACGCAGGACGATAATTTCCTGGAATTTGAAGTGGACGGTACGAACTTCTTAAAAAGGGAAGTGCTTAGCGGAAAGCGGGGCGAGTGGGTAAAGCTTGCTCACGGATTGGGTCAAGGCGAGTTTTACCGGCTTCAGATTACGGTTGAACCCGAACAAGTCACGATCGTGATTGGGAAGGTGAAGGACACTATCCAGCGAAAGATTCAAGGGCGGACCGGGTTTACTGGGAAACTTCAACTGAAATTAGTGCAGTGACGGGAGTTAACGAATGGCTTGCGGCAGAATACCGGCTCAACAGTGCTCTTATAGCAAGCCCGATGACGTTGATGACGGCACCTCCTGCAGGGCTGAGTCACCCCTGGCTGGGCCGCTAGGCGCTCCTTCAACCAGTTCCGCCTCCGGAATCCGATTTCAATCAGATGAACCGACCCGCCTAGTCAGCCCAACTTTCAAGAACACGTTCCAAGTGCCTTTCTCGCTTGCGCCCCAAATGACGTGGGACGGATTTCAGCGACTGGCTTACGACAAGCTAAATGCCGGATTGCAAGAGCAAGCGACCCTCCTTCTTAAACGGGGGAATCTTACCGATGAGGAAGTAAACAAGCTGGTTCAGGCGAGAAACGCAAGCGTGCTCCAAATCCGGGATCGACTAAGTTCTTTCGGCGAACTGTACTCAGAGTTGCTGAAGCCACGCTCAGCACTGAAGACAACGGAGCAACTCCTCACGGAGAAAGGTTCCCTGGAGGCAGTGTTAGAAACGGCCGGCAAGACACGGCAAGTGGTAGATCGAATTGGAATCGCCTTTAGGTGGGCTGGTCCAGTATCGATCATTCTAGAGATCTCGATAATCACCGTTGCGATTGCCCAAGCGCCGCGTGATCGCCGGAACCGAGTTGCCGCAAGGAAATCGGTGGTTCGTTCTTAGGAACAGTCGGCGGTTATGGCGGTGCCTGGTTAGGTTGCGCCAGTGGGGCTGGACTCGTCAGCTGGTCTCTCCTGGCGCCGATTATCGGCGAGGGTGCCACGGGCGGCGTCTGTTTGGTAGGCGGACTATTGGGGGCAGCCGGCATCGGCATCGCAGGCAGGATGGTGGGGGAACAGGCCGGGGATTTCGTCACCAAGCTGCACTGGATCAAGTAGCGAGGCTGCATGTCTCACACATTGACCCGGAAATTTCTCGCGTATCTGGATCGAAAGAAGACGAATGCAGGATGGAGCCAGATAGAAATAGACGAGCTCGGGATCAAGCTGCGTTCGCAAGCTGGTCAAAATTTTACTATCCCTTGGCCTCGGATCAAACGCATCCTTGCCTTCAAACGGGATTTATTCAGCCGCGATATGATCTGCTTGCTAATCGAGCAAGAGAATAAGCTGGTATATGAAGTGAATGAATCAACTCCCGGTTGGGCGGAACTCGTGAATCAGATTCCAGTACGCTTGCCTTCGGCGAAATCTCACGCCGAATGGTTCTTAGGTGTTGCTTTTCCGGCGTTTGACGTGTCGGCGACGGCAGTCTTCCTTCGTTGCCCAACAATTCATCCGGTCATTCCAGCACGATGATGATTTCCATCTTGGGGTCCACAATCTCGCCGGGAGCGAATACTGCAATCTGACGCGAAAGTATCATCGCATCCCAGAGCGGCCCGCCTTGGTTCAGGCTGAAATACTGATTGTCCAGCCTGACTGGGATAGCAGCAGGCGGTGTCGGGGTATGACGCAAGGTCAGGCCGGGTAAGGAATGCCGGATCAGCCGCTGGACGTCATCCTGAGCTGAGATTTTGATGAGTTGCGGCACCTTACGAATAACGTCATCAATGCCGATCTTGGCGCTTACCGCCAGGAAAAATTGCGAGTTTCGGAAATACTGGTCTTCAGTGACCGTCCCAGACCAGATAAACCGGTCAGTGAGTTCGAGCGGTACGGCTACGAACTTCGAAGGAATCACGGTCTCCATCAGGTCACGGATTTTTTCGTCAAGAAGGGTGAAGCAGCGGCCCAGATCATCGTGATCGTAATCAGGCAAGTTCTCCGGGTGTCCTTCCATCGAAAAGGTAGCGAGCGCGCCAGCAAGTCTCAACATTGCGACGTAGGCAGCCTCCGGGTGGCCATGCCGCACCTTCCAGATGTGCTTCAACTCGGGGAGATACGAGTTCACTGTGTGAAGCAGCCAGAAGTTCCCTGTTTCTGACGCTGAAAATTCAGCCAGCATTTTGCCCCGTTGCCTCCGGGGCGCCGACAGCGTAGCGCTCTTGGTGGCGAGTATCTCAATCTGCCGCCGCATCAGCATTGCCAGGTACTTGCTGGACGCTAGATTCAGACATGGCGCAACGAATTTTGGATTTAAGACCGGCATACCTGCCGCATTACGGATAATCTGCGCGATCCGCAGCGCGGAGAAGCCGTCGCGATATTCACCTTCGAACACGAGCCGGAATATTCTTCGTGCGACCTGAACCGCTTTCTCCTCGTCTCCTGCATTCTCGTCGGTCATCATCCTTGTTTCGGCGAGGTAGCGCGTTTCAGGAGGACCGTCGGACGTCTCCGGCTGATCGGGACCAGGGATCGTCACGTTGCGTGCACGCGGCCGGCTTTCAGGGATCGTTAAGAAAACATCGAGCGAGTCGCGATTTGGTAAAAATTGATCTTTAAACGTGCGCGATGGCGGGAACCCATCGATTTCGGGCATGTGGAATGATTCACCATCCGGCATGATTCCCCGGCACTCGTCGATTCGGAAAGTACTGTTGGCTAGCGCTTCGGAATCGATCGCCAGCTCCGTGACACCCCAATTGGCGAAGTGTGACGCGCGAAAGCGGAAATCCAGTGCGTTCTCAAAAAACTGGTCCTGTGTCTGGAAATGCTGAGGGGTCAAGAACATTCCCTTCGTCCAGACCACGCGATGCTGGTTTTTCATGGGCGTTTAGAGTTCCTGGCCGTGCTTGTGAACCATCGTCGACACCTCATCGCGAAGGTGGTCGCGCATATTCCGCACAGTATCGAGGTCCAAAACTTCGGCGAAGGTCGCTCCACCGGCGAGGCCGCTAGCGACGGTGACCAAATTGTCTGGA
>JBBSHP010000478.1:0-4673 GCA_038232555.1 Bryobacterales bacterium | reverse complement strand
TCCGCCAGACCGCGGGTGATCAGCGCCGCGCTGGAATTACTCCCAAAATTTAGACCATGACTGATCCCCGCCCCAATCGCAATAACGTTTTTCAAGGCCGCACCTATTTCCACCCCGACCGGGTCGTCGTTTACGTACAGGCGAAAGGTGGGTCCGGAGAACTCCTGCTGGATACCAGTGGCCAACTCGCGATCTGTCGCGGAGATTACGAGTGCGGCGGGTTCTCCACGCGCAATCTCACGTGCGAAGGTGGGCCCTGACAAGATGGCGACGCGCGGCTCGAACCGCGGACTGACTACCTGTTGCACCACTTGAGACATGCGGAATAGCGATCCCGCTTCAATGCCCTTCGTTGCGCTAACGAAACGCATATCCGGCGTCAGAAACGGGACCATATCCCCGAAGATCGGGCGCACATATCGCGACGGCATCACGCTGAGGACTACACTGGCTTGATCCAGCGACTCTCTTAGATCGTTGCAAGGTTCCACATTGTCGGGTAGCCGAAAGCCCGGCAGGTAGATGTCGTTTTCGCGGGAGCTGGCCATACGCACGGCGAGAGCGCGCTGATGAACCCACAGGCTAATTCGCCCCTTTCCTGCCGCCGCATAGCGAGGAGCCAAGGCAATGGCCAGCGCAGTTCCCCAGCTTCCGCCGCCGACAATGGCGAGCCGGCTCATTTCGCTGCAAAGCTAAAATGGTGCTCGTTGCCCGCGCGGATCCGTTCGAGATTTGCCTTATGACGGTAAACGATAAAGGCTCCGCCAATCAAGGCTGCGATGAAGAAAGGCGCTGCCGGGTGCAGGATAAGCCAGACCGCGAACGGAAAAAGTCCCGCAGCCAGAATCGAGCCGAGCGATATGTATCGCGTCACCGCCACCACCATAACGAAAATGATCAACACCGCTAAGAGCGGAAGAGGCGTTAAGTATGAAAACGCGCCGATGAAGCTGGCTACGGCTTTGCCGCCGCGAAACTTCAGAAACACTGGATAAGCGTGCCCGAACATCACTGCGAGGGCGGCCGCACTCATCCAGACAGAGGAATGACCGGTAAAACGGTCGGCCAGCCACACCGCGGTCACGCCCTTGACGATGTCCAGCAGTAGAGTAATTACCGCTACCGCGCGGCCTGTAGTTCGCAGGACGTTAGTGGCTCCGATATTACCGCTGCCAAGGGTGCGAACATCGCGCCCTGTAGTCAGCCGAACGAGCAGATAGCCAAAGGGAATCCCGCCGATCAGAAAAGCTGCCAGCAGGGTGATGGGCCCGTTCATGCGCCCTTGCGCCTGGATGCGCCCGATGAAATTGGGTCATCCAGTTTGAATTCTGCGAACTTCGAATACACCGTTCCGGCCGACCCCGGCCGGCTCTCGTAGAGGTGAAACCGGTCCGTTTCGAACGATCCGAAATCCGCTGGACTGAGCCGCTCAATGGCATCACGCATACCCTGCAAAGGCACCGGCCGGCGTATGCGAGCCAATGTTAGATGCGGTGAGTACGGGCGAGTCTCACGCTCAATTCCCAACGGAACCAGCGCTTCCTCCGTGTCCTTGGCTAGCTTCGAAAGATCGGGGCCGACATGGACACCCGCCCAGAATACTCGCGGATGACGTGCGTCTGGAAACCACCCCACGTCGCCAAGTGTAGTGTGAAACGGGGCGATAACTGGCAAGCTACGCAAGGCCGCTATGATTTCATCAAACTTTGCTTCCGGCCACTCACCGATGAATTTTGTGGTGATGTGCAAATTGTAAACGGGGCTCCAGCTCAGATGAGCCGTGGGCCGAAGCGTTGCTAGCAATCTTTCGAGCTTATCCTGCACGTGCTCCGGAAGGTCGATGCCGGTGAACAGCCGCATAGTTGCTACCAGTCTAAACCGGATACATGCATCGCTACACGTTAGAGCAAGAGGAAGATAAATTGAATGACGGCGATAGAAATTATCTATTGGTCACGCCCGCCCGTGGGCAGCTAACATTAGAACTAAAGAACTAAGCCAGCCCCGTCGCTCAGCCCAACACTTCGGACTAGAGGTTCTCTTGAACACCAAAGAAGTTCTCGCTTTTGCCAAGAAACACGATGCTAAGCAGTTAGATTTGCGGTTCACCGACATACCGGGCCTGCAGCATCACATTTCCTACCCGATCAGCCAACTAGAAGAAGATTCGTTCGAAAACGGTTTCGGTATCGATGGTTCAAGCATTCGCGGATGGGCCGCTATTAACGAAAGCGATATGCTCCTGATTCCGGATCCTTCTACCGCGATGATGGACCCCTTCATGGAGATACCCACCCTGGTGATGGTGGGCGATGTAATTGATCCCATCACCCGGCAACATTATGCGCGCGACCCACGCTGGATAGCGCGCAAAGCGGAGATGTATCTACAGAACACCGCGGTGGGTGACACGGCGTACTTTGGGGCCGAAGCAGAATTCTTTATCTTCGACCAGGTCAGATTCGATCAGAACCAGCACTCCGGGTTTTACTTCATCGATGCGGAAGAAGGACGCTGGAACTCGGGCCGCACCGAAAATAACCTGGGCTACCGTCCCCGTTACAAAGAAGGTTATTTCCCGGTTCCTCCGACGGATCACTATCAGGGTTTGCGCGGCGAAATGGTGCAGACCATGATTCAGTGTGGGCTAAACATTGAGTGCCATCATCATGAAGTCGCGACAGGCGGGCAGTGCGAAATCGATCAGCGATTTGACACGCTCCTTAAATCCGCCGACAACATGATGTTGTACAAATACATCGTCCGGAACGTTGCTTATAACAAAGGTAAGACCGTCACGTTTATGCCGAAGCCGCTGTTTTCAGACAACGGGAGCGGCATGCACACACACCAGAGCATCTGGAAAGAGGGCAATCCCTTGTTCGCTGGGGACGGGTATGCAGGTCTGAGCGATATGGGCCTGTGGTACATCGGTGGACTTCTGAAACACGCCCGCGCACTGTCTGCCATTATTGCGCCCACCACGAACAGCTATAAGCGGCTGGTGCCGGGCTATGAAGCTCCGGTGAACCTGGCTTACTCACGGCGGAACCGCTCGGCCGCATGCCGCATTCCTATGTATTCGGCGAGTCCCAAAGCCAAGCGTGTCGAGTTCCGGCCACCGGATCCGGCAGCCAACCCATACCTGGCATTCGCAGCGATGATGATGGCTGGCCTGGATGGCGTGCTGAATAAGATTCACCCGGGCGAGCCGCTCGATAAGGACATCTACGATCTTTCGCCTGAAGAGATGAAGAGCGTTCCGTCCATGCCTTCTTCGCTTGAAGAGGCGTTGGATTGTCTTGAGGAAGACCACGAATTTCTGCTGAAGGGCGATGTCTTCAACCAGGACCTGCTGGAGGCTTTCATCGATTACAAGCGCAAGAGCGAAGCCGATGCGATCCGTCTGCGCCCGCATCCTTACGAGTTCGCGCTCTACTACGATATTTAAGCAGTCGGAAAACGGATTCCTCAACGGTCGCGGTTGGGTGAAGAGCTCGGGTCGATTGCGATCTCCCTGGGAAGATAGTGAAACAGTCCGCCGTTGAGAAAGTTCTCATTGATGGAAGCGAAGACGAACCTGGGGTTGGCTGGCTGACAGTGCCGCCATCAGCGTACCCGGGACCCGAAAATTCTGCCATGCCGTATTTCCCTTGAACCATCAAGGCAAGCGGAAACCGACCAGCGCCCTCCGGATAGCAGACCCGCGCGTTCAGCGGCAGCTTGTCCATTTCGAAACACCAGCTACGCCAGAAGGGCATAATCCTCCCCTCCTCTAAAATCCTTGAAGAATTGTGAGGCATCGACCGCGGAGGTTCTTAAGGCAAGGGCGGCGCCACCAGCCATAACGCGGCGGGTGGGGACTTCTGTTCCGTGCCGTGTGTTTACAATGACTCGCCAAGATGGTCGCATCGGCGCCTGTGCGAGCTTCGGGTCCAGGACGAATCGTGCTCCAGATTCTCCGTGCCGCTCGCGAACACGGAGCCGAATTCAATCACGGCGGCGGATGACCGCAGTAACTCCTTCGGTTGAGCTCAGCAGTGTAGTACGGTTGTGCTCGACGCATCCCGCCAACGCGGCGCAAGGTTGTCCGCCAGCCTACTGTGCAATAAAGAAGGCGGGGGATTGCTCTCTTCGGCGCGACTCACTTTACAGACGACTGAATTCCACGATGGCCATGCCTTCCACCATACCAGTCCCGTTTCCCGATTCCGCACCGCCGTCGGGTGATCGGGAACTAATCGCGGCGATCCTCCACCGCGATCGAAAAGCTACTGCGGAATTCGTCGCCTTGCATATCGATTCGCTGTACGGCTATGTTCGCCATCGGCTCTATCCGCGTGCTGATCTCACCGAGGATCTGGTTCAAGAGGTCTTCTTGGCCGCCTGGCAGCAGTTGCCCCTCTTTCGCGGCGAGTCCACGTTGAGAAATTGGTTGTTGGGAATTGCGCGGCACAAGGTTGAGGATTATTATCGAGCCCAGCTACGCCACCCTGACGCGTGGCCGGAAGATGGAAACGAGGTTCCACCGGAACTGCAATTCGATCCCTGCTGGGATGATCGTCTTGATCGTGAAGCCCTGCAACACCGGACCCGCCTCGCGCTGGCAGGCTTGCCTGAGGCATACCGGCTGGTTCTGCTCTGGCGCTACTGGGACAAGCGCAACACAAAGG
>JBBSHP010000477.1:0-4686 GCA_038232555.1 Bryobacterales bacterium | reverse complement strand
TGTTCTCGCAACAGACTGCCAGGTTTTATGGAGGCGAACGGGCGCGCCCGAAAGTGGAAGACCACATCAACGGCTTCTATCATGCGCTGATTGAGGCGCGAGTTCCGTTCGAAATGGTTCACGACCGTAAACTCGATGCGGCCAGCATCGCTGCATTCCAAACGCTGATTTTGCCCAACGTGGCTGCCCTCTCCGATGCGCAATGCGTTCAGATTCGAGAATTCGTCAATCGGGGAGGCAGCATCATTGCAACTCACGAAACCAGTCTGTACGACGAGTGGGGTGTTCCTCGCAAGAATTTCGGGTTGGCCGATGTTTTCGGAGCCGATTACCAGGGCGGCGTAGACCGTCGCCTTCAGAACTCGTATCTTGCGTTGCATCATCCGCATGCACTACTGCGAGGCCTGGAAGGGACGCCGCGCATCATTAACGGCGTGGCGTGGGTACGAACAGTGCCAAGAACAGTGCCGACAACAGGGCCCGCAACAGTGCCGCAGACCGCACCGCTCACGTTGATTCCCTCCTATCCCGATCTTCCGATGGAAGACGTTTACCCTCGCGTGACAGCTATTGGCGCGCCCGCGGCATACGTTCGCGAGATCGGCCGCGGGCGTGTTATCTTTTTTCCCTGGGACATCGATCGCACGTTCTGGGAAGTGCTTTCGACGGACCATCTCCAACTGTTGAGAAATGCGGTTGATTGGGTAACCCGCCAGGATGTTCCCGTCAGCGTAAAAGGACCGGGCATCCTGGACGTCACCGTGTGGCGTCAGAAGAAAAGCATCACTGTGCATCTGGTGAATCTCACCAATCCGATGATGATGAAAGGACCGGTCCGTGAGATCTTCCCCGTCGGACCGCAGAGGGTGGACCTGCAGCTACCGGAACAGGCGAAGCCCGCGCGAGTTCATTTATGTGTGGCGGGCAGCAACGCGCGCTTTACCTTAGCGGGTTCCCGAGTCAGCCTGGAAGTCCCTTCCATCGGTCTGCATGAGCTGATCGCCGTCGATCTGGCCATGTAAAAAGCGCCAGCCCAGGAGTATGATATAGCAATGCGTCTGCTCATCTCTGTGTTGTGTTTCGCTCCGCTGTTTGCTCAACAGCCTCCACCCGCGGGAGGGGCTCGGCCCGCGCGTCCCGCACCCAAGAACCTGAAGCTGCTCGAACCCACCAATCTGATCCCCACCATGCGCGCGTTCAATGCAGCCCTCGGTGTCGAGTGCACCCATTGCCATGTGCAAGGGAACTTTGCGAGCGACGATAAGCGGGAGAAGGAAACGGCTCGCAAAATGATCGTCATGGCCCGCGATATCAACGCCAAATACTTCGGTTCGGAGGCAATGGCCGGCTCCCCCGCAGGAGCGCCTCACGAGGGTGCGACTCCGGCTGCTGGACAGAGTTCCACGCCGGATGCAGCGCCGGTTACCGCGAAGATGCATGTGACCTGCTACACATGCCACCATGGCGCTGAGCATCCGATGACCGCGGCCGCCGCTGGCGCACCCGCACCAGCCCCTCACCCTCCCGCGGAAAAATAGTTCTCTCGGAGTTTCATCGCATCCGGAATGCACCACTCGAGTTGCGCGAATTTTCGAAAGATTCGCGCAACACCCCGTGCTAATAATGGATCTATGGTACGACTGGAAACGATCTTGAACTCCTGGAAAATAATCCGCGAAGACACTGCTCTAGCCGTGGAAGAATTCCCCGAGGGCGAAGCTGATTTCAGGCCGGTGCCCGATCTGGACAGTTTTCGGACCATCGCGCGCCATATCCTCGATTCATCCCATGGACTGACCGGCGTGTTACTGGAGGGGGTGGATAATTTCGCCACGCCTCAGTTTCGCGAGATGTTGAAACCGCACTCCTCCCAGCTTCCTCCGGATGCGGATCTCTCAGCCGTGGCTTCGGAACTTCGGAGCGCCCTGGATTTTCGCCTGCCTCAACTTGCCGCCAAGGGAGAAGACTTTTACTCCGCTGAGATCACGCGCTTCGATGGGCAGCGGGTAACGCGGCTGGAGATGTTGCAATTCATTAAAGAGCATGAACTCACGCATCGCTCTCAGCTGTTTGTATACCTTCGGTTGAAAGGGATCGTTCCGGCCACCACTCGCCGTCGGCTGGCCAAAGCAAAAGCACAGTAGCGGGATGTGCATTCTGGAGGAAGACTATGGTGAACTGTCCGAATTGTGATGCGGTGATGGACGTCGATGAGGAAGATTTAGATGAAGGCGACGCGCTGACATGCGAAGAGTGCGGCGCAAACCTAAGCGTTGCCAGTCTCGACCCCCTGGAGCTTGAATCTTTGGACGACGAGGAAGAGGAGGAAGAAGACGACGACGGCGATCCCGACGATGATGACGACGAAGAGCAAAAAGACGACGAAGACGAGGACGATAAAGCTTGGTAGCCTTCGCGACAAGGGAGCGCAGACGCTCCAAAGTGAGGCGTTGGGCTGAGGTGGCCGTGCTATTGCTGCTCTGCGCTTTCGCCGCCCCAGCCGGCAGCAAGAAGAAGGCTCTGGAGCCATACGCACTGATCGGGGGCACCGTTTTTCGCGAGCCCGGGTTTGCTTTGCCGGGAGCCGAGCTAACCCTATCGCTCGCCTCGGACCAGGCTTCCCCAAAGATTAAGAAACAGACAGCAATCTCTGACTCCCGCGGCGAATTCGCCTTCCGCGTACCCCCTGCGGCCATGGTATACACCGTCCAGGTAATGTGCAAGGGCTACTCTCCTCAGGAAAAGCGGGTGTCCGTAGAGGGCGAGCAAAGAGTTGATGCAACCTTTACCCTCAGCCCGGAATCCAAATAGCGGGTGTATCCATGAGAATGAAAACCGTTGGGGCGATGTCGCTGATGCTGCTCGCGTTTGCGTCCTGTATTTTCGCGCAAGACAGGAAGCTGAACGAAGATCCGAACACGCGCTCCGTAGAAGGGCTTGTGACCGATGCAGCTAGCAAACCCGTACAAGGTGCGGTGGTCCAACTGAAGGATTCCAAGACTCTGCAGATCAGATCCTTCTACACCACTGCTGAAGGCAGTTATCATTTTGCGGGTCTGAACACCAATGTCGACTACGAGCTCAAAGCCGATCACGGTGGCGCCTCAAGCGGCTCGAAGACGCTCAGCAACTTCGATAACCATAAGACTGCTACAGTCAACTTGAAGCTGAAGTAATCCGGAGCCGGAATTGCGCTACGTCTTGTCGTTGACGCTGTTGCTGGGCACAATCCTGCATGCCGAAGTTTTCAGGCTGGGGTCCAAGGTAACGGAGTTCAACGTTCAAGACGTATCTGGTCAGGCGCATGCTTTTTCAGAACTGAAGGGCGATGTCACGGTGGTGATGTTTATCTCCGTTCAATGCCCGGTTTCGAACGCTTACAACGACCGGATGAATCTTGTTTATAAGGATTACAGCGCAAAAGGTGTGAAGTTCATCTTCGTGAATGCGAACCGCACTGAAACAACCAGTGAGATCGCGGAGCACGCCAAGGCCGTCGGGTTCGCGTTTCCTGTTTATAGAGATGTAGGGAATCGCGTGGCTGACAGTTTCAACGCTCAGGTCACCCCGGAAAGTTATGTGATCGACAGCACCGGAATTATTCGGTATCACGGGGCCGTCGATGACAGTCAGAACCCTGCCCGCATACATAATCGTAGCCTGCGGCTGGCACTAGATGCAGTAATTTCAGGGAGCCCGGTGGCCATTCCTGAAACCAAGGCATTCGGCTGCTCCATCAAGCGCCTTCGAAAGACTACCTGACCAGGCGATGCTGCTTCCGCTCACTCTGTTGCTTGCCTCTCTGACGCCGGTGGACGAGCCAGGATTTCAGAAACTCCTGAGGGCTCACCGGGGCAAGGTAGTCCTATACGATTTCTGGGCCACTTGGTGCGAACCCTGCCGAGCCGAGCTCCCCCAATTGGTCCGCCTTCAGGCCAAGCTGAAAGCGCGCGGCTTCGAACTTGTCACGATCTCCGCAGACGAGCCGGAACAGGCGAGCGATGCGGAGAAGTTGTTGAAGAAGTCAGGCGCACCGCTCCCTGCTTTCCGCAAGCAGGCCCTCCACGACGACCAGTTCATCAATGCCATTGATGCCAAATGGAGCGGCGCTTTGCCCGCGCTTTTCCTCTACGACCGGTCCGGGCATAAGGTGGCCTCTTTTATTGGGGAGACCGAAATAGGCGTAATTGAGTCGGCCATCCAGAAGCTGCTCTGAACGGCTTGGGCCCCGCTCCCTTCCGTAATTCTGTATCCTTGAAGCATGAATTTCCCGCGTATGCTCCCAGTGCGTCAGAATTTTCCGGATCGCCGGATTCACGACATTCCGGGTGAAGCTCAGCGCCAGCTCGGCCTGGCTCATTTCGGGGCTGCGTTGCGTCCCGGATCGGAGATCGCACTCGGCGTCGGCAGCCGGGGCATTACAAACATTTCGGCAATTGTCCGGGCGGTAGTGGATTATTGGAAGTCCAAAGGACATCAGCCATTCATCTTTCCGGCCATGGGTAGCCACGGCGCGGCCACGGCTGAGGGCCAGGCCGATGTGCTGGCGCACTATGGCATTCACGAAGCCACCATGGGGTGTCCCGTTCGAAGTTCCCTCGAAGTAGTCTCGTTGGGTAAAACGGCCGACGGCATCGAAGCCTTCATGGACCGCAACGCCTTCGAGAGTGACGGAGTGATGATGAT
>JBBSHP010000476.1:0-4691 GCA_038232555.1 Bryobacterales bacterium | reverse complement strand
CGGGCCTCCACGCTGGATGTCGAGGCGGTTCCCGCCAGGCTGCGCGCAACTGGTTATAGCAAGCAGGCGGACGGGTATACGGAAGAGCCCGCGCTGGGGCACGGAGCGTTCGGGTCCATGGGTGGCCTGCTGACGAGCGCGCAGGATCTGGGACGGTATGTTGCGTATCAAATGTCAGCCTGGCCGCCGCGGGATGACGAAGAGCGCGGTCCGGTGCGGCGCAGTTCGCTACGAGAGATGCAGCATCTGTGGACGCCGGGTGGTTTCTCGGCGGACCGTCCCTCACCCGACGGTCCCCTTCGAGTAACCGCGGGTGGGTATGGATACGGTCTGGGGGTCACGCGAGACTGCCGGTTCAGCCACATCGTGGGGCATGGCGGCGGACTACCCGGCTTCGGCTCATACATGCTATGGCTTCCGGAATTCGGAATAGGAATGTTCGCGATGGCGAACCTGACCTACGCCGGTGCGAGGCAACCCATTGATGAGGCGCTCAACCTCTTCAGCAGAACGGGTGCTCTGCGTCCGCGTTCCCTTCCCGCCTCGCCCGATCTGCTCGCCATGCAGACGGCGATCACCGCACTTTGGGATCACTGGGAGGACGCGAAGTTAGCGGCGATTGCCGCCGATAATCTTGAACTGGATCGCCCGTCCAGCCAACGGCGGGATGAGGTCCAAAGGATCAAGTCCGACATGGGAACTTGCCATCCCACGGGCGCAGTGGAGCCGGAGAATTTACTGCGTGGCAAGTTTCGGATGACGTGCGAACAGGGTCTGGTGGAAGTTCAGTTCACGCTGGCACCGACCATGCCGCCCAAGATTCAGTCGCTCCAGTTCGCATCGATCAAGCCGCTGGATCGGGGGATGAAGGCGATAGCGGAGGGCATCGCCTCTGCGATCGCATCACCTTCGCAACAGCGCTTAGGCGCCATGGCCGATACAGCACTGGATGCCGCAGGGTTGCGGCGCCAGCTGGAAGCTACGCGAGCATCTTATGGAAGCTGCCGAGTCGGGGAGGCGTTGGAAGACACCCGAACAACGGAGGCGCGGGTGCTGCTTGAGTGCGATCGCGGACAGCTCGAATTGCGATTTCGCGCCGGGGCAAACGGCAAGCTCGCGTCGGCAACTTTGGTGCGGCCGCACGGTGTGGAGTGTGTGCCTTAACGAACCGCCGGTCCCCTAGTTGTAGGGCCGCCACCGCGTAATCATTTTGTCCTGGTTCCGATGGTGACCGTATCCGTGCTGCCGTTGGCGCTTGTGACTACGATGGGTACGTCGTCATTGATTGGACGAGCTCTTAAGTCTTCGGCGGCCCTCTATTGGGTAATAATATAGTTGGAAAAAGCACCATCGGCCGTTTTATGCTAGTGTAGTGTCTCACAAATAGATGGACATTTAAAAGTGACGGATGCATACTGAATCATGCGCCGCCCTTCAGTCCCGCTGCTGCTATCTGAGAATCAAAGCAAGCAGATTGAACTATGGCTGGCAGCCCTGGGAACACCGCAGCAAGTGGCGCTGCGGTGCCGCATTGTGGCAGCGGCGGGCGGCGGGGAATCGGAGGCCGCCATCGCTGCGGCGCTGGAGGTGAACCGCAAGACAGTTCGGCTCTGGCGTGATCGTTTTGCCGCCCATGGGTTACAGGGCCTGTGGGATATCGCGCCGGGTCGCGGACGCAAGGCCACCTACGGTCCGGATCGTGTCAAAGCCGTAATTGACGCCACCCTGCAGTCGAAACCGAAAGGCATCACGCATTGGAGTTGCCGGCTCATGGCGGAGAACCAGGGCCTCAGCAAGGCGACGGTGAGCAGGTTTTGGCGGAGCCACAATCTCAAACCCCATCGCATTAAGAAATTCAAGCTGTCACGGGATCCCGGATTCCTGGAAAAACTCACCGATGTGGTCGGCCTGTACTTAAATCCCCCCGATCAGGCAATCGTTCTGTGTGTGGACGAGAAGAGTCAGATTCAGGCGTTAGACCGCACCCAGCCAGGACTTCCTTTGAAGAAGGGCCGCTGTGGAACCATGACTCATGACTACAAACGCTACGGGACCACCACTCTGTTTGCCGCGCTGGATGTAGCGCAGGGCAAAGTCATTGGCGACTTTCACAAGCGCCACAGGCATCAGGAGTACCTGCAGTTTCTCCGGCGCATCGATCGCGAGTTCGCCGACAAAACTCTGCATCTGGTGATCGACAACTACGGCACTCACGGACACGCCGAAGTCAAGGCATGGCTGAAGAAGCACCCTCGTTTCGTGATCCACTACGTGCCCACGAGTTGCAGTTGGCTCAACCTGATTGAGCGCTGGTTTGCGGAGCTGACCAACAAGCGCATCCGCCGCGATTCGTTCCGCAGCGTGGAGGATCTGGTGGCGGCGATTGAAGAATTCCTGGCCGTCTGGAACGAGAAACCCAAGCCTTTCGCCTGGACCGCCACGGTCGAATCCATCGTCGCCAAACTCGCCCGCTGCCGTCAGACTCTGGAACAAATTCAGCCCGGCTGCACCCTCCCGAAGTCCCCGTAAACGAAAGTCCAGCTAATTATGAGACACTACACTAGCGAGTCAGGCTGCGATCGGGTGCGCCAGCTACTCCTTCAACCAGTGCTGTAGCTGGCGTTGCACCATGCTCACTTCCTTGGCGACGGAGCGAAGTGCGACATTGATTCGATCCTGCATGCGGCCGAGACTTCTGGCCAGGCTCGTCACTCCTTCCACTGGGCCTCGGTCTAGCGCAGGATGGCGAAATCCGGCCGCTTGCAATGCAGTCAAGACTTCTATTTTTGTTTTTCCCCCGAATCGAGCCACAGAGCCCGAGAGGTTGAGTTGCAGGACATCATCAACGTTCCGGCAAGCCAGGTGGTGGAGTGCATTGCGCGCGCGGATGGAGAGGGCAAGGTCCTCAATGGGGGATTGTGGAGTAATGGCGTTCCACTCCAGTTCGCTCCTGCCGGGCAGGTCCAGTTGCGTATCTACCTGATTCAGAATCTGACGTAGACGGCTGGGCGCAATTCCTTCGCTCTCTCGCATTTCGCGAAGACTGCGCTGGCCAGTAATGTAATCCCTGAAAATCGACCAGCTTCGCTCATCGATGAAGAATGGACGTTGCGCAAACGCCCTCCCTTTGTACTTATTCCTCAGCTTTTTCAAACCGGCTTCCGTTGGCACTTTTCTATTGTTTGGCGATCTATATGGGCCAAGATAGGGCTCGGCATTTTGCAAGTTCAAACTAACTCCAGCTTGCTTGAATTGTAGCGGCGATGCTCCGGCAGTTCCAATCGAAAAATCTAATCGAGTCAATCCACAATTCAATTTGCCGCACGCAATAAAGGAGTTAGGCACGAGAATTGAAATGTGGGCTTGGTTATCCGGTCATTGTATCGAGTCAATCGAAAATATTGATTGGTAATCGCGCCAGACCCATGCGAAGATCACAAAAAGCCCAGTACCGCTTTAAGTGATTCGCTCCCAAGCAAGTAGTCCAAGCCACGTTTCGCTTACTGATTCCATTCATTAGTTGAGGTAACAGCATGACCTTGCGACAATCGAATCTGTTCGGGTTAGTTGCGATAGCAATTACACCAGCCCTTTGGGGACAAACAACGGCAGCGGCGGACCAGGAAGGCACTCAGGTTTCTCCCACCGCTACCGCAACAGCTGCCACTGCAGCGGTTCCTGCTCCAACCACTCCATCGCCCTGGACCCGAGGAGGAATCGACATTTGTCTTCTGGGCGATGTGTATGACGACCTGAATTTCAACCACCCTGCTTCGGGTTACAACCAGCTTTACAATTTCAACGATAAAGCCAACAGCGCTCACCTGAGCTTTACGAAAGTGAGCTTCGAGAAAGCGTCGGGCATACTCGGTTTCCGGGTGGATGCGGGTACGGGTAGAACCGTGGACATCATCAGCGCGACAGATGACGCGCCGAGAGGGTTCCGGTACCTGGAGCAGATGTATGTCGAATTCCGGCCACCCAAGGCTCACGGTCTGCAGATCGACTTCGGTAAGTTTGTGACCAGCGCGGGCGCGGAGGTGATTGAGAGTAACAGTAACTGGAACTATTCCCGCTCGCTTCTATTTGCCCTCGCGATTCCCTATTACCATTTTGGCGTCCGGACCACCATTCCTGTGACGAAGACATTCACTACGGGAGTGCAGCTGGTGAACGGATGGAACAGTCTTGGCGCGAACAACGGAATCAAGACCGTTGGCCTGGTGGGGAACTTCACTTTGAAAAAGGGCACCTGGTCGAACACGTACTACACCGGTCCGCAGCAAGAAGGGCCGGGGCCTGCAAACCGCGCTTACCGGCAAGTCTTCGATAGCGCGCTGGTGGTGAATCCGAACTCCAGAACGAGCGTGTATCTGAACTTCGATTATGGATCGGACAAGCTTAAAATGGAGCCCCGTTCAACTTGGGTGGGCTTCGCCGGTGCTGCGCGTTTTCAACTGAACAACCGGTTCGCTGTAGCCCCACGGCTGGAGATCTTTGACGACCGCGATGGTTTTGCAACCGGCGCGGCACAGGCCATAAAAGAGTTTACGCTTACCGGCGAAATGAAAATCAGGGAGGGTGTGCTGAGCCGGTTGGAATACCGCCGCGACATGTCCGACCAACCTTTCTACGACAGGGGCACGGGAATCATGGTCGCCAAAAATCAGAGCACCGTCACGCTCGGGTTG